>NZ_JBFAXY010000017.1:0-164218 GCF_040681035.1 Nocardia sp. NPDC051911 | reverse complement strand
CTAGACAGCTCCACTTCACAGCCGGAGGCCTTCACCTGTCAGCCGGACTCACCACAGTGAGTAGGCCGGACAACCTCCCTGGACATCACAGCTAGTCGGCGCGAACCTCGCCGCGGTCCCCGCTCCACAGCGTGTGGAACTTGCCTTCGGCGTCCACCCGCTCGTAGGTGTGCGCACCGAAGAAATCACGCTGCCCCTGGGTGAGCGCGGCCGGGAGACGCTCGGCGCGCAGGGCGTCGTAGTAGGACAGCGACGAAGCGAACGCGGGCACCGGAATGCCGAGCAGCGTCGCGGTGGCCACGACGCGGCGCCAGCTGTCGATGGCCGTCTCGATCGCCTCACGGAAGTACGGTGCGAGAAGCAAGCTCGGCAGCGCCGGGTTCTCGTCGTAGGCGTCCTTGATCCGGTTGAGGAACCGGGCGCGGATGATGCAGCCGCCACGCCAGATCGTCGCGAGATCACCCGGGCGCAAGTTCCAGTCGTATTCGGCGCTGCCCGCGGCGATCTGGTCGAAGCCCTGCGCGTAGGCGACCACCTTCGAGGCGTAGAGCGCCTGCCGGATGTCCTCGGTGAACCGCTCCACGTCGGTGGGCTTGTCGGCCAGCCGTCCGGAAGCCAGACCCCGCGCGGCCTTTCGCTGCTCGCGCGAACCGGACAGCGCCCGCGCGAACACCGCTTCGGCGATTCCGGTCACCGGCACGCCGAGGTCGAGCGCGGACTTCACCGTCCAGCGCCCGGTGCCCTTCTGCTCCGCCGCGTCGACGATCACGTCGACCAGCGGCTTGCCCGTCTTCGCGTCGACCTGGTTCAGCACCTCGGCGGTGATCTCGACCAGGTAGCTCTCCAGGTCGCCGGAGTTCCACTGGGTGAATACGTCCGCGATCTGTTTGGCGTCGAAACCGAGCGCGTCGCGGAACAGGTGGTAGGCCTCACCGATCAACTGCATGTCGGCGTACTCGATGCCGTTGTGCACCATCTTGACGAAATGTCCGGAGCCGTCCGGGCCGATGTGGGTGCAGCAGGGCGTTCCGTCGACCTTCGCCGCGATGGATTCCAGCAGCGGCCCGAGCGAGTCGTAGGACTCCTTGGGGCCGCCGGGCATGATCGCGGGGCCGTTGAGGGCGCCCTCCTCGCCCCCGGAGATCCCCGCTCCGACGAAGTTCAGCCCGCGCTCGCGCATCGCGGCTTCCCGCCGAATGGTGTCGGTGTAGAGGGCGTTTCCACCATCGATGATGATGTCGCCCGGCTCCATCGCGTCCGCGAGTTCCTCGATGACCGCGTCGGTCGCGGCGCCTGCCTTCACCATGATGAGCACCCGGCGCGGCTTCTCCAGCGCGGCGACGAACTCCTCGATCGTTTCGGTCCGCACGAAGTCGCCGTCGTCGCCGTGGGCCTCGAGCAGTGCGTCGGTCTTGGCGATGCTGCGGTTGTGCAGCGCAACGGTATAGCCGTTCCTGGCGAAGTTCCGTGCGATGTTGCTACCCATGACCGCCAGACCGGTGACCCCGATCTGTGCGCGCGCTGTAGAGGTCGGCATCAATCAGCTCTCTTCGTTCGGCAGGGCGGCGCGTCCGCGCGAAGCTGTTCGGCGGCGGCATCGTGGCGTCCGTTCCACGACGCTTCAGACCTTACCCACCCCGCCGGTGCGGGCTCGGAGCGCATCACGAGCCGCTCACGTGACCATACGGGCGTCGGCGCGTACGCGACTTCACGTCCCGGCCGGCACGGGACCGGAGACCAACCGGTCACGAATCTCGGCGAACGCGTCGACCAACTGGTGGATGCCCGGCGTCTCCACGGGAAAATGCCCCGCCGCGTCGAGCACGACCAGGCGTTTGGGAGCGGCGATCCGATCGAAGAACGACTGGCTCAGCGCCAAGGGCGTCCACCGATCGGCGCCGGGGTGAACCAGCCATACGGGGCAGGAGGTGAAATCCTCCGGTTCGAGACCGGGATCGGACCGCAGATAGGTTCGCAGGAATCCCAGTGGCATCCAGGCGCCACCGCCGTGGGGATCGGCCGAGACGACCCGGGTCAGCTCGGGATCGTTCGATATCGCGGACATATTCGCGAGCAACCGCATCGGGATTCGCAGATCGTCGATCGCGGGCACCAGCAACCGTGTTCCGTACCGACCCAGCCACGGGCGACGGGCGACCGCCGCGCGAACTCGCGCCAGCCGTGGGTCGAGCAGACAAGTGGCCGCGAGCGCGTCCACCATGCCGGTGCGGGCCGCCACCGTGTACGCCAGCATCCCGCCCACGCTCGCCCCCACCAGCACCAACGGCCGCGAATCCGCCGCCTTGACCGCACGGACCAGATCGTCGACGCAGTCCACCCAGTCCGCATACCGGATCGCGCGGGACGACGGGACGCGGGTGTGGCCGTAGCCGGGCAGGTCGGGGACCCGCACGTCGAAACCGCGCGCCGCCGCCAGCGCCGCGAACGGCCACATCGCCGCGGCATGACCACCGGCGCCGTGGATCAAGATCATCCGAACGTCCGCGTCCGGCCGGTGGACCCGTTCGATGTGGACTTGATGGCCGCGCCACGACCAAGTGCTCGACTGGGGCCGAAAATCCCAGCTCCGGCGTAGGTCGTCGGGGAGAAAGGCGAGGTAAGAAGCGTGCATGTGACAATAATTCGAGCAATCCTCGGTTTTGCCAACTCGACTTCAGGACGCCATGTCGACACCCAGGAAAATCCCGCGCCAGCAGCGGTCGGAGTTCACCTTCGACGCGATCCTCGACGCCGCTGCTCGACTTTTCCAGCAGCACGGTTACGCCGCGACGACGACCAACAAGATCGCCGAACTCGCCGGCGTCTCCATCGGCACCCTCTATCACTACGTCCCCGACAAGGACGCACTGCTCTACTCACTCGCCGAACGGCACCTGCGGCACGCTTCCCAGGCGCTGCTGGAAACGGCCGGGCGCCTGCGTGCCGAACAGCCGCCTCTGGTCGACACCATCCGGCAACTGGTCGTCGCCGTGACGCGGTTGCACACGGCTCAACCGGAGATGCACCGGCTGCTCTTCGATCAGGCCCCTCGCACCGCCGCGGGTGTCGAACGCCTCCGACAACTCGAACGGGTCCTCGCCGACGAAGTGGAATTCCATCTGCGCCGCCTCGAGGTCGGCGGCGACGACCCGGGGTTGACGGCGTTGCTGCTCGTACAGGCGGTGGAGGCGCAGATCCACGGCGCGGTCCTCGATCCGCCGCCCGGCCGCACCGCCGACGAATGCGGCCGGGCGATCATCGATCTCTGGACCCGGGCGCTCACGCCGCCCGCCGACCCCGGCCGGGCGGCGGCCGAGTCATCGCGAATCGGCCACCAGTGACCCGGCGCCGAGACCGCCCGCGATCAGCGCATCCGCTCCCCGGTCACCGTAAGCGATGCGCTCGAGCAGATCCAGCGCCTCGCCGACCTTGTGCAACTCACCCGTCCGCAAACTCTCCGACAACGCTTGCGCCAGCGCGTCGTTCGCGGACGCTTGATGTCCGCACACCCACGCGCGGCCTTCGTCGGTGAGAGTCAGATTCACCCGGCGTCCGTCGTTCGGGTCGCGCACACCGATGATCAGACCCTGGTCGCGCAAGCCGTCGACCACGTTGCGCATCGTCTGCGGCCGCAGCATCTCCAGCCGCGCCAAGTCGACCGCGGCCATGGCGCCGTATCGGTGCAGCCGTCCCAGGACCGCCCACTGCGTCGCGGACAGCCGCCGTTCGTCGGGATCTCTCCGGGCGCGCCGCAGGATGACGGTCGTCGCAATGCGCAGCCGGGCCGCGATGGTGGACAGTGCTGTGGCGTCCGCGGTGTCAGCGCTCACGGGCGGGCTCCCTCTGCTTACCTGGTGGGACAACGATCCCCGGGCTGGTGATAGCTGCGGGAAGCCTACTCGACAGTAGGACATCGGCGTGGCCCGTGACGAAATCGTCATACGGACCGGTGGCCGCGACAGATCCCCACGGCCCACCAGCTATCGGGTCGACCCCGGGGGGCGGCCCGATAGCTGGTGCGGACCGCCCGATGCGCGACACTGACCGCGATGGGCACACAGGCGAACAGCGGACAACCACGGCGGAGACCACCGCATCGACGCGAGATGATCCTGGCCGCCGCGGTCGACGCCTTCACGCACGGCGGCTATTACGGCACGACGATGGCCGACATCGCGGCTGCGGTGGGCATCTCGGCGACGGCGTTGTATCGACACTTCCGCAACAAACAGCAACTTTTGGGCCAATGCCTGCTGGTCGGCCTCGACGACACCTTGAACCGGCTGGACGCCGCATATCGCGCCGATGACTCCGGCGGCGCGGTAACGGCGGAGTTGGTCCGGGTCGCGCTGGAGTTGCGCGGCCTGCCGCGGCTGTGGCAACTGGAGTTCCGCAATCTGACCGCCGCCGACAAGACCGCGGTGCTCGTCCGCGCCGCACGGCTCACCCGCTACCTACGACACACGATCCACTTACGCCGACCCGAACTGAGCACGGCCGATGTCGAATTGCTGAGCTGGTGCGTGCTGTCGATCGCGGTCAGCCCCTCCTATCACCGCGCCGAGTTGCCCGCGCCGGCCGCCGCGCAAGTGCTCGACGCCGCCGTCGCGGCGGTGATCACGACCCGGATGCCCGAACACCCGAACGGCCACGCGCCGAGCCGGCCACCGCGCACCGAGATCGGCAACACCGCACTGGACCGAGCGCTGCGCTCGGAGCGAATGCTCGCCGAGGCGGCGCGGCTGTTCAGCACCCGCGGTTACGCCGCGGTGGGCATCGAGGACATCGGTGCGGCCGTCGGCGTCACCGGACCCGCCCTGTATCACCATTTCTCCAGCAAGGCGGAGTTGCTGGACCAGATCGTCCGGCGCCAGGACGAGTGGCTCCGACTGCTGCTCGCCCGGGCGATCGCAGAGGGACGCAGCGCCGAGGAGTCCCTGCGCTCGCTCATGCGCAGCTTCGCGCAATTGGGCGTCGACGAACCCGACCTCTTGGCGATCACGGTCAGCGAGACCCGGCATCTTCCTGGCGACGGGGTGCAGCGCTACCGGAGGGTGCGCCTCGACGGCATCGCCCAGTGGGCCCGCATGCTGCAGGCGGTGCGGCCGGATCTATCCGCGCCCGTCGCGCGGGTGCTCAGCCGCGCGATCGTCACCGTCGTCATCGATGCCGTACGCAATCCCCGCTTCCGGCGGCGCGCCGATCTCGTCGACGTCCTCGTAGCCATCGGGGAGCGGATCGAAACGGCGGGAAATCCCGGCCGCACCCCCTCGCAGTGATTTATACCACTTAGCGAGCATTAACTTAGCTGCGCCAATTACGTGCTAGCAGCGGATTGAATGCCGTTGGACATCCGACCATCTACTTAGTGGTTATTAACATAAGATTGCTTTCGCGTCATCGGTGCCGCACAGTGTGCCGTGGGTGAGCACCTATCCGTGCGCCCGCCGAATCCCTCGCCGGTACACCGGCCGTTTCTCGAAAGGCCCTGGCTCGTGAGCCATTACAAGAGCAACGTGCGTGACCTCGAGTTCAATTTGTTCGAGGTGTACGGACTCGACGACATCCTGCGGACCGGAGCGTTCGGGGACCTGGACGGCGACACCGTGCGATCGATGCTGGCGGAGGCCGCGCGCCTGGCCGAAGGGCCGGTCGCCGAACCGTATGCCGAAACCGACCGCAACCCGCCGGTTTTCGATCCGGCCACCCACTCGGTCAGCCTGCCGAAGTCGTTCAAGAAGGCGGTGCGCGCCTGGTACGACGCCGAATGGTGGCGCGTCGGCAAGTCCGAGGCGGTCGGCGGAGTGCCCGCCCCCTCGATGGTCAGCTGGGCCATCAGCGAATTCGTGCTCGGGGCGCAGCCCGCGGCCTACATGTATCTGACCGGGCCGATGATGGCCCACATCATCGACGGCATCGGCACCGAGCAGCAGCGGCGCTGGGCGCGATTCATCACCGAACTCAACTGGGGCGCCACCATGGTGCTGACCGAGCCCGACGCCGGTTCCGACGTCGGCGCCGGTCGCACCAAGGCGATCGAGCAGGAAGACGGCACCTGGCACATCGAGGGCGTGAAGCGGTTCATCACCTCCGCCGACGCCGACGACCTGTTCGGCAACATCGCCCACCTGGTGCTGGCTCGCCCCGAGGGCGCGGGACCGGGCACCAAGGGCCTGTCGCTGTTCTTCGTACCGAAGTTCCACTTCGACCACGAGACCGGTGAGCTGGGCGACCGCAACGGCGTCTTCGTCACCAACGTCGAGCACAAGATGGGCCTGAAAGCGTCCGCCACCTGTGAGCTCACCTTCGGCGGCCACGGCATCCCGGCCAAGGGCTGGCTGGTCGGCGAGGTGCACAACGGCATCGCGCAGATGTTCCACGTCATCGAGGAAGCTCGGATGATGGTGGGCACCAAGGCCATCGCCACCTTGTCGACCGGCTACCTCAATGCCCTCGAATACGCGAAGAGCCGGGTGCAGGGCAGCGATCTGACCCAGATGGCGGACAAGTCCGCACCGAAGGTGACCATCACCCGGCACCCCGACGTGCGCCGGTCGCTGATGATGCAGAAGGCCTACGCCGAAGGCCTGCGCGCGGTATACCTGTACACCGCCGGTCACCAGAACGACGTTATCGCGCAGCACATCTCGGGGGCGGATGCCGAGCTGGCCGCGCGGGTCAACGACCTGCTGCTTCCGATCGTCAAGGGCGTCGGCTCGGAGCGGGCCTACCAGTACCTGACCGAGTCGCTGCAGACCCTGGGCGGTTCGGGCTTCCTGCAGGACTACCCGATCGAGCAGTACATCCGCGACGCGAAGATCGACTCGCTGTACGAGGGCACCACCGCGATCCAGGCGCAGGACTTCTTCTTCCGCAAGATCGCCCGCGATCGCGGCGTCGCGCTCGCGCACATCGCGGGCAAGATCCGGGACACGGCGCAATCCGGCGTGGGCAACGGCAGGCTCAAGACCGAGAAGGTGCTGCTGGCCACCGCGCTGGAGGATGTCCAGGACATGGCGGGCCGATTCACTCAGCACCTGATCGCCGCCCAGCAGCAACCCACCGAGTTGTACAAGATCGGACTGAATTCCGTCCGGTTCCTGCTCGCCGTCGGCGATCTCCTCATCGCCTGGCGTCTGATCGTCGCCGCCGAGATCGCCGCCGCGGCCTTGGATGCCGAGCCGGGCGGCGGAGACCGCGCTTTCTATGAGGGCAAGATCGCCGTCGCGTCGTTCTTCGCCAAAACTGTCCTGCCGCACCTCAGCGCGGAATGGTCGGTCATCTCCGACGTCGACATCAGCGTCATGGATCTCGACGAAGCCGCGTTCTGACACCCTCGGCGATCACCGTCGCACCGGCCGCCGCATCCGACGATGCGGCGGCCGGTCGGCTTCCGCCACTGACAGTCGCGCCCGCGTCGTCTAGCATTTGACTCACGTCGCGATAGCGGATGGGCGAGGAACCGATATCGGACGCTCCGGTGGCGTCGACTTCCGACGATGAGGACCCACCCGGCTCCGCGGCAGTACTTGATTGCGCAGTGCCACCGCGGCACCGCTCGTCGACGCAGTGGCATCGCACGCGTTCATTCGGACAACCAGGCTGGCGGTGTCCAGTCCATCCGCAGGACGGAGGGCGGGTAGATGTCACTGGAAGAATACAAACGGGGAACGGCTTTTCCCGGAATCATCGGGCGAACGACGGATGTGTCGAAACCCGCATGGCCGCAACCGGTACGGGCGGCTCCCGGCGCACCGAACTTGGTGTTCATCGTGCTCGACGACACCGGATTCGGACAGCTCGGGTGTTACGGCAGTCCCATTTCCACGCCGCATTTCGACGCGTTGGCCGCAGGCGGACTGCTGTACAACAATATGCACACCACCGCGTTGTGCTCACCGTCGCGTTCCTGTCTCATCACCGGGCGTAATCATCACGCCAACGCCATGGCGGGCATCACGGAGATCGCCACCGGGTATCCGGGCTACAACGGCAATATTCCATTCGAGAACGGATTCCTCTCGGAGATGCTGTTACAGCGCGGCTACAACACCTACATGGTCGGCAAATGGCATCTGGTGCCGTCGGAGCAGGAATCCGCCGCAGGCCCCTACGATCGTTGGCCGCTCGGGCGGGGCTTCGAGCGGTTCTACGGCTTCCTCGGCGGCGACACCAGCCAGTGGTATCCGGATCTGGTCCACGACAACCATCAGGTCGAGCCGCCCGCCACCCCGGAAGACGGCTACCACCTGACCGCCGATCTGGTGGACAAGGCGATCTCCTTCATCGCCGGTGCCAAACAGGTCGCTCCGGACAAGCCGTTCTTCTTGAACTTCTGCACCGGCGCCACACACGCGCCGCACCACGTGCCGAGGGAGTGGGCGGACCGTTACCGCGGCCGATTCGACGGCGGCTGGGACGCCTATCGCGAATACACGTTCGACCGGCAGCGCGAGCTCGGTATCGTACCACCGGACGCGCGGCTTTCCCGCCGTGATCCGGATGTGCCCGAATGGGCCGCGCTGTCCGCCGACGCACGCCGCCTGGCGGCACGAATGATGGAGGTCTACGCCGGATTCCTCACCCACACAGACCACCACATCGGACGACTGCTCGACTTCCTCGACCAGATCGGGGAGCTCGACAACACCCTGCTCATGCTCGTGTCCGACAACGGCGCCAGTCCGGAGGGCGGGGTCACCGGAACCACGAACGAACTGCAATTCTTCAACAACGCCCCGGAACCGATCGAGGACAGCCTGCGCGCCATCGACGAGCTGGGCGGTCCGACCACGTTCAACCACTATCCGTGGGGTTGGACCTGGGCGGGCAATACTCCCTTCCGGCGGTGGAAGCGCGAAACCTACCGCGGCGGCGTCAGCGATCCCTTCCTGGTCCACTGGCCTCGGGGCATCACCGCACAGGGCGAGATCCGAACCCAGTACGCGCACCTGATCGACGTCGTTCCCACCGTTCTCGACGCTTTCGGCCTCGAACCGCCGGTCACCATCAGGGGCGTATCCCAGTCCCCCTTGCACGGTGTCGGTTTCGCCCACACTTTCGACGATTCCACCGCCGCGACCCGGCACCACACGCAGTATTTCGAAATGCTCGGCCACCGAGCCATCGACCACAACGGCTGGCGGGCCGTGTGCCCCTGGCCGGGCCCGTCCTTCGCCGAAGCGGACCGGCCGTTCGGCACGCCGATCACGGCCGATGACCTCGGCCGGCTCGACGCCGACGATTGGGAGCTCTACCACGTCGCCGAGGACTTCGCCGAGACCCATGACCTCGCCGCTGAACGTCGAGACAAGCTCAACGAGATGATCGCCCTGTGGTATGTGGAAGCAGGCCGCTACGACGTGCTGCCGATCGACGGCAGCGGGTTGCAACGCCTGCTCGCCGAGCGCCCGCAGATCACGCCCGCGCAGACCCGATACACCCTGCGCCCGGACACCGAGACGCTGCCTGCGGCCGTCTCGCCGCGGGTGCTGAACCGCCCGCACAGCGTCACCGCCGAAGTGGAGATCCCGTCCGGCGGCGCCGAGGGCGTCTTGCTGTGCCAGGGCACCAATGCCGGAGGCTGGACCTTCTTCGTCGCAGACGGCCACTTGCACTACGCCCACAACTACGTGCGGCGCACCGTGCACCGCGTCGCCTCGACACGAACCATCCCGGAAGGCCGCCACGAATTGCGCTTCGAGTTCGAACCCACCGGCGCACCGGATTTCGGCAACGGCAAGGGCACCCCTGGCACCGCCCGGCTCTACATCGACCGCAGCCCGGCAGGCGAAGCCGATTTCCCGTTCATCACGCCGGTCGCGTTCAACCCCGGTGGGATGACCTGCGGCGCCAACCCGGGCTCCGCGGTGGTGCCCGACTACCGGCCGCCCTTCCGGTTCACCGGCACGTTGCGCACGGTCGTCGTGGATCTGTCCGGAGAACTGACGACGGACGCCAAGAGCGAGATGCGCATGCACATGGCTCGGCAGTAACCGACACCGTGCCCGCCGCGCTTTCTAGCACCCGGGTCGTCGCCACACCCGCGACCGTGGGATCCGGCTGTTCTCGACAGCGCGCGGGAAGGCGGCGATCCGGCACGGGAACAGCCTGGGAGAGTATCCGCAGGCTGGACCCGTGCCGAGATGGAGCAAGACGGCGCGGGACCGTCAGACGCTCTCCGGTCTGACGGCGTAGATCTCGTGCAGTTCGGTTCCGGCCAGGCTCGGGTCCTGGCGCGTTCGCGCGTACAGACCGTGTCCGCTCAACAATTCGCGGCACTGGGCCAAGCGGTCGTCCCGATCGTGCACCTCGGCGACGACGGCACGGATACGCGGCCAGTCCGCGGCGGCTATGCCGCGCAGGACATCGAGCTCCGCTCGCTCGACGTCGACCTTGAGCAAGCCGACCTCCGCGTTCCCGCCGTGCTCGTCGAGTATCGCCGAAACGGTGGTGACTTCGACCTCCATTCGCTCACCCTCGTGCAGCCCAGCGGTGATGAGAGCGATCGCCTCGTCGTTCAGGCCGCTGTTGCGCAGATAGATCTCGGTGGCCCGGTCGTCGGCCGCGCGGTCGGCGTAGAGACCCGAATTGGCCGACGCCCGTGGGTACCAGGTGAACGGCGCGCTGCCGGGCGCCGCGCCGACCGCGACCTGCAACGGCACGCCGTCCGGCACATGAGCGGCCATATTGCGCTGCAGACAGTCGAAGGTCGCCGGGGCCGGCTCGGCGGCGATCACCCGGACGCCGGGGCAGGTCTCGGCGAACATCATCGCGCTCAGCCCGATGTTCGCGCCGATGTCCAGTGCGATGTCCCCGGGACGCAGCAGCGCGGCCGCTAGCCGATAGAAGCCGTCGGTCGACATCTCGCCCCACAACATCCGCGCCTCGGCCGGACTGGTACAGGCGACCGTCCTGCCGTCCTCGAGCCGGAGTTGCTGGAGTTGATCGAGAGTCTTCAGCATGCGTTCGCGAACCTTTCGAGGATCGGGCCGATGACGGCCAGTGCGTGCGGATGGGTCAACTCGAGATGTCGTGCGTCGACGACCGTGTTGTGCAGATCGCCGGTGATGAACGGCCGCCACGTCCGCACGACGGCGTCGTGGTCCGTGCGGTCTTTTCCTGCGGTGAAGAAGATCAGATCGCCGTCGAAGACACCCGGCCGATGCTCCCTGGCGATATCGCTCGCGGTCCGGAAGCTCTCCATCACCCGATCGACCTGTTCGGCGGTGAACATCCCGGTGGCGGTCACCTGATCGCGGATCACCGCCCAGGCCTGCTCGTGGGTCTGCGCGGTCACCTCGGCGCCGAGGTCGAACAGTTCACGCCAGCCACCGAGCAGATCGGCCATCAGTTCGCTCGGCGCGGGCTCGTCCGCGGTGCCGCTCATCGCCGCGGCCAGCGCCTCGGAGTCGCCGACCGCGCTGTCCATCATGGCCAGCATGCCGACCTGCTGTCCTTCCCGCTGGAGCCGGACCGCGACGGCATGCGCGATCGCACCGCCCAGCGACCACCCCAGCAGGTGATACGGCCCGCTCGGCTGCACTCGGCGGATCTCGGCGACATAGCGTTCCGCGAGTTCGTCGACGGAACGCGCACCGGGTTCGCCCGCCACGACATGGGGATCCTGCAAGCCGTAGACCGGCCGGTCCTTGTCCAGATGTTCGACCATTCCGCCGTAGAACCACGCCAGCCCGCCCGCGGGATGCACCGCGAACACCGCGGGCTTCGGGCCGTGCGCGCGCAGCGGCAGCAATACTTGCAGCCCCGAACCGCCCGCCGTGCCGTCGGCCCGGGCCGCCAGGGCTTGCGGCGTCGCGTCGTCGAACATCCACGGCAACTGGATCGTCACGCCGCGGCCGCGCAACTCGGTCACCACCATGGTGGCCAGCAGCGAGTTGCCGCCGAGATCGAAGAAGCCGTCCGATGCCCCGACCCGCTGGACGCCGAGGACCTGCGCGTAGACGTCGCCGATCACTTTCTCCGTGTGGGTCCTGGGAGCCACGAACGCGGTCTTCGACTCGTCGAACTCGGGGTCGGGCAGCGCTTTTCGGTCGAGCTTGCCGTTGACCGTCAACGGCAGCGCGGGCAACACCATGATCGTCGCGGGCACCATGTAGCCGGTCAGCACCTGGGCGGCGGCCTCGCGGACCTCCGCCGGATCGATCCGCTCGCCGTCGACGCCGACGACGTAGCCGATTAGTTGATCGACACCGCGATCGTGCCGGTGCACCGTGACCGCGGCCTGGGTGACGAGCGGATGGCGCAACAGCGCCGACTCCACCTCGCCGAGTTCGATGCGGAAACCACGCAACTGCACCTGCGCGTCGGCCCGGCCCGCGTACGCCAACTCCAGCCCGCTCGCGGACTTCCGCCAGCGACCGACATCCCCGGATCGATAGAGCCGGGCGCCGTCGGGATCGAAGGGATTCGCCACGAATCGGCCCGCGGTCAGTGCCGCGGCCCCCAGATATCCCCGGGAAAGCTGCCCACCGGCCACATAGATCTCTCCGGTGATACCGATCGGCACCGGACGCAGCCGGTCGTCGAGAACGTACGCCCGCAACCCGGGCAGCGGCACACCGATCCCGGCCGAGCTCGCCTGCGTCACTTCGGAGAACGTGACGTGCACGGTCGTCTCGGTGATGCCGTACATGTTGATCAGCCGTGGCATGCCCGGCGCGTGCGCGGCGAACCAGTCGTCCAACCGCGACGCGTCCAGCGCCTCGCCACCGAAGACGATATAACGCAACGCGAGATCTCCTGCCGGACAGCCGGATTCGCGATAGCGGCGCTCCGCGTCGACGAATCCGTAGAATGCCGACGGCGTCTGGCTCAGCACGGTCACGCCCTCCCGCGCCACGACGTCCACGAACGCCTCCGGTGACCGGGAGGTGTCGTAGTCGACCACGACCACCTTGCCGCCGGACAGCAGCGCGCCCCAGATCTCCCACACCGCGAAATCGAAGGCGTAGGAATGGAACATCGTCCACACGTCGTCGGGTCCGAGGTCGAATCGCTCGGCCGCATTGGTGAACAGGGTGACCGCTTCCCGGTGGCCGACCGTCACGCCCTTCGGGCGGCCCGTCGATCCCGACGTGTAGATCACGTAGGCTACGTTGCCCGGCCGCGCAGGCGACACCACCGAATCGAAGGCCGCCGCGTCGTCGTTCGCGCACTCCTCGATGAGCAGTACCGGCGCGGCGCACTCCGGCACCGCGGCGGACAGGTCCGCCGAGGTCAGAACCGCGGCCGGACGAGCATCGTCGAGCATGAAGCGCAATCGTTCAGGCGGATACGCCACATCCAGCGGCAGATATCCCGCACCCGCGCGCACGACGCCGAGCAGGCCGACGACCAGGTCCGCCGACCGCGGCAACGCCACGGCCACCAGCGATTCCGGACCCACTCCCCGCTCCGCCAGCCGAGCGGCCACCGCGGCGGAGCGCCGATCCAGCTCCGCGTAGGTCAGTTGCGACTCGCCGTCGGTCACCGCGACCGCGTCCGGTCGCGCGACGGCCTGGACGGTGAACAGTTCCGCGAGGGTCGTGTCCGGCACCGCGACCCCGGCGACACCGGCCGCGCCGAGCAGCTCGCGACGCTGCTGCGGGCCCACGAGGTCGATGTCACCGACGGCGACCTCCGGATCGGCGGTCACCTGCTCCAGGATCCGCACGAAGGCCGCCGCGAACCGGGTCATCGTCTCCTCGACGAAGAGATCGGTGGCGTAGGTCAGGCGACCTCGGATGCCCTCCGCCTGCCCACCGGCGCCGGAGCCTTCGACGAGATTCAGGTTCAGGTCGGCCTGCGCCGGTTCGAAGCCGTTCTCGACCGGCTCGACGGTGAGGCCCGGCAGTTCCAACGCGGCCTTGCTCAGGTTCTGCACATCGAGCGTCACCTGGTACAGCGGCAGATGGGCCGTGGACCTCGGTGGATTGATCGCCTCCACCACCTGCTCGAACGGCACGTCGGCATGGGCGAACGCCGCCAGATCCGTTTCCCGCGTCGCCGCGAGCAGCTCGGCGAACGACTGACGCGACGACACCCGTGACCGCAGCACGAGGGTGTTGACGAACATGCCGATCAGATCGTCGAGTTCACGCTCCCCGCGTCCGGCCACCGGAGCACCCACCGCGACATCGCCGACACCGGCCGACCGCGACAGCAAGACGGCCAGCGCGGCGTGCACGACCATGAAGACAGTCGCGTTCGCCGCGCGCGCCAGCGCGCCGATTCGTTCCCGCAACGCGGCGGAGATCTCGAAATCCACGGTCCGGCCACGCATCGACGCCACCGGCGGACGCGGCAGGTCCGTGGGCAGTTCGAGCAGTTCGGGCAGCCCGGCGAGAGTGTCCTTCCAGAAGCGCAACTGCCGGGACATGACCGAGCCCGGGTCGCGCTCGTCACCGAGTACATCGCGCTGCCAGAGCGTGTAGTCCGCGTACTGGACCGCGAGAGCGGGCCAGATCGGTTGTGTCCCTTGTCTGCTCGCCTGGTAGGCCACCGCCACGTCTCGCGCGAGCGGCATCATGGACTGCCCGTCGGCACAGATGTGGTGCACGGCGATGACCAAGACGTGCTCGGTGGCTCCGAGCCGGAACAACGCCATGCGCAGCGGAGGCTCCTGTGTGACATCGAAGCTCGCCGAGACGGTGGCGAGCACTCGCTCCATCAGCCGATCCGCCTCGATCGGTACGGCGGTCAGCCCGATCGTGACCTCTTCGACGGGGACCGCGACCTGATGTGGCGTCCCGTCGGTCATCGGGAATCTGGTTCGCAGTGACTCGTGCCGATCGAGGACCAGCTCGCACGCGCGCCGCAACGCGTCGATGTCGAGTTCGCCCGTCAACCGGATCACCAGCGGGATGTTGTACGCGCCGACGGAGGTGTCGAGCTGGTTGAGGAACCACATCCGCTGTTGTGCCGGCGACAACGGCACCAGCCCGGAGCGGGTGCGCGGCACCAGTGGCGCGCGGACCGTCCGCTCGGAGGCGTCCAGACGGGCGGCGAGTCCGGCAACCGTGGGCGCTTCGAACAGGTCGCGAACGCCCACGCTCACTCCGAGCGCGGTACCCAACTGAGCGGTCACCCGCGTCGCCGACAACGAGTTGCCGCCGAGGTCGAAGAAACTGTCGCCCGCTCCGACCCGGTCGATGCCGAGGACGCTTCCGAAGACTTCCGCGACTTGCCGCTCGGTCTCCGTACCCGGTGCGGTCCAGGTCCGTGCCGCCGAGAACCGCGGCGCGGGCAGTGCCAGGCGGTCGAGCTTTCCGGTTCTGGTGAGGGGGAATTCGGTGAGCACCGCGCAGATGTCGGGCACCATGTGCGCGGGCAGCCGCAGCCGCGCGGCCGCCCTGATCTCCTCCGGATCCAGGTTCTCGGCGCCGACCAGGTAGCCGACGAGTCTGCCGACGCCGCGCTCGTCTTCGCGCAGCACGACGACCGCGTGTTCCACGCCGGGTTGCGCGGCCAGCACGGCCTCGATCTCACCGAGCTCGATCCGTTGACCGCGGATCTTGACTTGGAAGTCGCGACGACCGAGGTACTCCACGGTGTGCTCCGGCGTCCAGCGAGCCAGGTCGCCGGTGCGGTACATGCGGGATCCCGGCGCACCGAACGGGTTCGCGACGAACGCGTTCGACGTCGCCACCGGGCGGTTCACGTATCCGCGGGCCAGTTGCACACCGGCGAGATACAACTCGCCGACCACGCCCACCGGCACCGGCCGCAGCCAGGCGTCCAGCACGACGGCCTCGACGCCGCTGATCGGACCACCGATCGTGACGGCCGCACCGGGATGCAGCGGGCCACCGATTCCGGCCAGGATCGTCGTTTCGGTCGGGCCGTACCCGTTCAGCAGTCGCCGGCCCGGCGACCACTGTGTGACGATCTCCGGCGTCACGGCCTCGCCACCGGCCATCAGTACCCGCAGGCGATCCAACCCCTCCGGTGGCATCGTCGCCAGCACGCTCGGCGTCAGGAAGCAGTGCGAGACGCGCTGCTGCCGAATGAATTCCGCCAGTTCGGGGCCGCCGAACACTTCCGGCGGCGCCACCACGAGTACCGCGCCGTTGGTGTGGGCCAGCAGCAACTCGAGGACCACGACGTCGAAACCGGGAGCGGACGCGTGCAGTACCCGCGACCGGCTGTCCGCGCCGAAGCGGTCACGTTCCACGGTCGCGAAATTGGCCAGCCCCTCGTGGGTGACCGCGACGCCCTTGGGCGTCCCGGTCGAGCCCGAGGTGTACAGCACGTACGCGGTGTCGCGAACATGCGGCGTCCGTGTTCGATCCGTGTCGGTCACCGCGTCCGAGGACCGCGCCTCGATCGCTTTGCGAGTTTCCGGATCGTCGAGTACCAGCCGCCGGACGGGGCCGGAAACCAGCTCTCGCCACGCCTCGACCGTGACCGCGACCCGCACCTGCGAGTCGGCGACCATGTGCCCGACGCGTTCGGCGGGGTTGCGCGGATCCACGGGCAGGAACGCGGCGCCCGTCTTGGTGACCGCCCACATGCCGACCACGAGTTCCACCGATCGGGCCATCGCCAACGCCACCTGGTCGCCGGGGCCGACACCCCAGTCGATCAGCTCGCGCGCGACACGGTTCGACCAGGCGTCCAACTCGGCGTACGACATCGTGTGCCCGTCCGAAACGATCGCTGCCGCTTCGGGATCCACCGCGACACCGGCGGCCAACAGCTCAGCGAGGACCCGGGGCGCTGCGGCGGGTCCGCCGGTGGCGGGTACCAGGTCACGGCGCTCGGCCGCGGTCAGCAGGTCGACCGCGCCCAGCCGCGCGCCCGGATCGGTCGTGATGGCGCGCAGCACGGTCTCCAGCCGGGCGGCCAGACCGGCGGCCGTCGAGTCGTCCACGCGGGCCCGCTGGTAGCGGATCATGACGTGCAGCTGATCGGTCTGGTGCGCCTGCACCGTGATCGGATAGTGCGCTGCGTCGCTTCCGTCGGCCGCGACCACCCGCATGCCGTCGATGTCCGCGTCGCCGAGGCCGCTGCTGTCGACCGGATACGACTCGAAGACGACCAGCGTGTCGAACAGCTGGGCAGCGCCCGTGTCCGCCAGGATCCGGGACAGTTCGACGTCGTGGTGATCGAGCAGGCGGGCGTTGTCGGCCTGCAACCGCCGCAGCGCGTCCTCGATGGTCCAGGTTCGCGGGAGGTGCACGGCTACCGGGATCGTGTTGATGAACAAGCCGATCATCGATTCCACGCCGGGCAGGTCGGCGGGACGTCCCGACACCGTGCTGCCGAACACCACACGCTCGGTGCCGAGCAGGTTCCCCAGGACCACCGCCCAGGCGAACTGCACGATCGTCGACATGGTCACCGCCCGTGCCCGAGCGAATTCCACCAGTTCCGCGGTGACGGCACGATCCAGCACCACCGCCAGGTCGACCGGGATGCCGACCGTCGTGTGCGTGCGCGCGTCGGCGATCACCGTCGGTTCGGTGAAATCGCGCAGGACCTCCCGCCACACCTCGATGCCGGTCGACGGCTCGCGCCGATCCAGCCATTCCAGGTAGCCGCGGTACGACGCCGCGGCGGGCAGCAGCTCGGCCCGCGCACTCACCGCGTAGAGGCCGATCAACTCGCGCCACAGCAACGGCAACGACCAGCCGTCCAACAGCAGGTGGTGTGCCGTCAGCACCAGCCGGAAGTCCTGTGGCGCCACGGCGATCAGCAGGAACCGCAGCAGCGGAGGATCGGCGGGATCGAACGGGACCGCCCGCTCGGCCGCGATCAGCTCCTCGGGGGTCGTCGTGCCGTCGCGCAGATCGACCCGCCGCCAGCGCACGGCGGCGGCCGCCGGAATCACCTGCGCCGGAGTGCCATCGGCCGTGCGCACGAAGGCGGCTCGCAGATTCGGATGACGCTCCAGCAAGGCCGCGGCGGAGCGCTCCAGCCGATCCGCATCGACCACACCGGCGAGGGCGAGCGTCGATTGCGCGGTGTAGACGTCGAGGTCACCCGCGGCGAGTTCGGCATGGAACAGCAGTCCCGCCTGCAGCGGCGCCAGCGACCAGACATCGCCGAGCGCTCCGTAACGGTCGGCGAACCCGTCCAGGTCGGATTGTGTGACCTCGACGAGTGGAACGTCGGCGGGTGAGAAGCCCCAGTCCTCGTCCGCGAGGGCCGCGGTCGCGATCCCGGTCACCGCGCCGATCCATTCGTCGGCGAGTTCGGCCACGTCGTCGCGCTCGAACAGCCGGGACGCGTAGCCGATCCGCGCCGACAGGCGCGGTCCCGCTTCGGTGTCCACGATGTTCGCGTCGATCGTGACGGCCGCCGCCACGGGCATGTCGGGATCGAAGGCCGACCACCGGTCGAACGGCTCGTCGGTCGGAATCCACGCGAGGTCCGACAGCGTCGTGAGGTCGACGCCGACCCGGCCGAGATTGTTGAAACCGATCTGCGGCTCCGGCAGTGCCGCGAGCCGGTCGCGGGTGTCGGCGTGGAGGTAACGCAACAGGCCGTAGCCGATCCCCTTGTCCGGGATCACGCGCAACTGGTCTTTCACGGATTTCACCGCGGCACGCGGATCATCCGCATTCACCCCGCTCAGGTCGAGCGCCACGGGGTAGGTGTTGGTGAACCAGCCCACCGTGCGGGAGACATCCGCTCCCTCGGCGATCTGTTCCGCGCGGCCGTGCCCCTCCAAGAGGACTTTCACACCCGCGTGCGCGATACCGCGCCGGTGGCGCCAGCGCGTCGCCGCCACGGCCAGGCCGGCCAGCAACGCGTCGTCGACGCTGCCGTGCGCGGCCTTCGGCACCGCGTCGAGCAATGCCGAAGTGACGTCCACCGGGAGGGACACCGTCAGATGCCGCACGGTCGACTGGGTGTCGACGGCGGGATCGAGCACCGCGCTGCCGAGCAGCGGATCCGGCGCCGCACCCATCCGGTGCCACAGGTCGAACTCCCCGGCACGGGCCGCGGCGGCATCGGCCAGCGCGTGCGCCCATCGGCGCATCGATGTCCCTTGCGCGGGCAATTCCACCGTCCGTCCCCGCGTGACCTGCTGCCAGGCTGTCGCGAAGTCGGGAATCAGGATTCGCCAGGACACACCGTCGACCACGAGGTGATGGACGACCACGAGCGCCCGCGCCTCGGCGTCGAGGCCCGGTTCGGGCAGCAGGCACACGACCTGCACCATCCGGCCCGCCGCCGGGTCGAGGCGGTCCGACGCCTCGGCCAGCGCCGCTTCCACCACCGCGGTGAAACCGTCAGTGCCCGGGGTCTCATCCGCGCGGAAGGTGCGGGTCAGCACCACGTCCGCGGCATCCGCGGCCTCCGGCCGCGGCACCTCCAAGCACTGGTCGCGCAGCCGCGCGCGCAGCATGTCGTGCTGTCGCAGCACCGCCCGCACCGTCGCGGTCACGTCCTCGACTCGCGCGTCGCGCGGCAAGCGCACCAGCATCGACTGAGCGAACCGAGGAGCGGCGCCGAGACGCTCGGTGAACCAGGAAACCACCGGGGTGAACGGGATCTCGCCCCCGCCGCCACCAGGCAACTCCGCGAGCGAAGACCGTTCGGCGGCCGCGGCGACCCGCGCCAGGCCACGGACGGTTTTCTGCTCGAAGATGTCCCGCGCCGTCACGACGACACCTGCCGACTTCAACCGGGAAGCCAGCTGGATCGACAGGATCGAATCGCCGCCGAGGGTGAAGAACGAGGTGGAGACACCGACCGACGCGACGCCGAGAACATCCGCGAACGCGGCCGCGACGGTGCGTTCCAGATCGGTGGACGCCGCCTCCGCGTCATCTCCATCGGCGCCGAAGACCGGCTCCGGCAATGCTTTCCGATCCACCTTGCCGGTCGAGGTGATCGGCATGCGATCGAGCACGGTGAGCACCGACGGCACCATGTGCGCGGGCAATACCGACGCGACGTGTTCGAGCACGGTCTCCGGGTCGGCGACCGTCGCGGCTTCGGTCACGATGTACGCGGCCAGCACGGGGTGCCCGCCCGGCCCCGTGCGGCTGACGGTCACCGCGGCGGCCACCGCCGGATGCGTGAGCAGCGCCGCGTCGATCTCACCGAGTTCGATGCGCTGGCCACGGATCTTGATCTGGAAGTCGCTGCGGCCGACGTATTCGAGCGTGCGCCGCGTCGTCCAGCGGACGATGTCCCCGGTGCGGTACATCCGCCCGCCCGGCCCACCGTACGGATTCGCGACGAACGCACCGGCCGTGACCGCACGCCGGTTGAGATAGCCGCGCGCCAGCTGTGCACCCGACAGGTACAGCTCCCCCGCGACTCCGACCGGCACCGGGCGCAAGCGCGCGTCCAGCACCAAGGCCTCCGCGCCGCGAATCGGGCCGCCGATCACGATCGGATCGCCCGGCCGCGCCGGATCGCTCATCGTGATCACGATGGTCGTCTCGGTCGGGCCGTAGATGTTGTGCAACCGGCGACCTGGCGCCCAGGTGGCGATCAGCTCCGCGGGCACCATCTCGCCGCCGACCGCGAGCATCCGCACCGACTCGAGACCGGCGGGCGCCATGGTCGCCAGCACGCTCGGCGTCAGGAACGCGTGCGACACCCGATGCGTCCGGATCAGCGCGGCCAGATCCGGCCCGCCGAACACCTCCGGTGGCGACACGACCAACGCCGCGCACGCCGCATGCGCCATCAGCGCTTCGAGCAGCACCGCGTCGAACGCGGGCGCCGCCACTTGCAGCACCCTGGACGTGCCGTCGACCCGGTAGCGTTCGGTTTGCTCGGCCGCGAAGTTCGCCAACCCGGCATGGGTGACCACGACACCCTTGGGTGTTCCGGTCGAACCGGACGTGTAGATCAGGTAGGCGGCGTCCTCGATCCGCAGCACACGCCCGCGATCGGCATCGGTCACCGCCTCGCCGGACCGCGCCGTGATCTCCTGCGCCGTGCGCGGATCGTCGAGCATCAGCCAGCGCACCGCGTCCGGCAGCTCCCCGCGTGCGGTCGCGAGCGTGAGCCCGACGCTGACGCCGGAATCGCTCACCATGTGCGCGATCCGCTCGGCGGGGTAGCGCAGATCGACCGGGACGAACGTGGCGCCGGTCTTCGCGATCGCCCACATGGCGACGTGATACTCGATCGAGCGTGGCACGGCCAGCGCCACGAACACTCCCGGCCCGACTCCCTGGGCGAGCAGGTGACGAGCGAGCCGGTTGGCCCTGACGTCCAGCTCCGCGTACGTGAGGGCTTCGCCGTCCCCGATCAGGGCCACCGCCGCCGGAGCCGATGCCACGGCCGTCGCCAGCAGATCCGGCAGCAAGCAAGGCCGCGCGTCGTCGCCGCCCCGCGCGGGCACCAAGCGTTCGGTGTCGGCGGCGCTCAACAGATCGATGTGGCCGATCGCCCGCGCCGGATGGGCGGTGACCGCCTCGAGGACGCGGACGAACCTCTCCGCCAGTGCATGCGCGGTCGACTGGACGAAAAGATCGGTGGCGTAGATGATCTCGCCGTCGATTCCGGCGGGCCGATCGCCTTCGCGCCGCTCGGTCACCAGCACGGTGAGGTCGGCTTTGGCCTGCGCGATGCCGGGGTCCATGATCTCGACGTCGATTCCGGGCAGCTCGAATCGGGCCGCTCCGGTGTTCTGCAACCCGAACATCACTTGGAACAGTGGCGAATACGCCGTCGAACGCGGGCGGCCGATGACGTCGACGAGCCGCTCGTAGGGCAGGTCGGCGTGAGCGAGCGCTTCGAGGTCGACATCGCGCACTACGGCGAGAAGCTCCCGGAACGAGCGATCCTCATCGATGCGGGTCCGCAGCACCACGGTGTTGACGAACATGCCGACGAGATCGTCGAGTTCCGGCCTGCCGCGACCGGCGACCGGCGTGCCGACCGAGATGTCGTCGCTGTGCGCGGTGCGCGCCAACAGGATCGACAGGGCCGCGTGCAGGACGACGAACACCGTGACGCCCTCGCGGTGGGCCAGCCGCACGATGTCGTCGTGCAGCCGCGCGGGCAGCTCGAACCGGACGTTGCCGCCGTCGGTCGAGAGGGTGGCGGGGCGTGGCCGGTCCGTCGGCAGGGCGAGCAGCTCCGGGGAACCGTCCAGAGCGTCGGTCCAGTAATCGATCTGCCGCGCGATCAGCGACGCCGGATCGTCCTCGGAGCCGAGCAGCTCCTGTTGCCACATCGCGTAGTCGGCGTACTGGACCACCGGCGATTCCCACCGGGGCGGGTGGCCGCCCACCCGCGCCCGGTACGCGGCGAATACGTCGCGGGCGAGCGGAGCCATCGACGCCCCGTCGGCGGCGATGTGATGGACCACCACCACCAGCACGTGTTCCCGCGTCGCGGTGCGATACAACCGTGCCCGCACAGGTACCGATTCGGCGATGTCGAATCCCGCCTCGACCGCGTTCCGCATGCGGTCGGCGAGTTCCGTCTCGCCGACGACCGGCTCCGGTTCGAAGGCCATGTCCGCGGCGATCGTCGCGATCTCCCGCACCACCTGGCAGGGCTCGCCGTCGACGAGCGGATACACCGTCCGCAAGGGCTCGTGCTTGGTCACCACATCGAGGAACGCGGCACGCAGTGCCTCGGTGTCCAGCGGCCCGGTCAGGCGGGCCGCGAAGCAGATGTTGTAGGCCGCCGAGGAGGTGTCGAACTGGTTGAGGAACCAGATCCGCCGCTGCGCCGCCGCCAACGGGACCGCGCCGGTGCGTGGCCGCGCGGTCAGCGCAACAGCGGTGGATCCGGTCCGTGCCGAGATCCGCTCCGCCAGCGCGGCGATGGTCGCCGCATCGAAGACGTCCTTGATACCGACATCGACGCCGACGACCGCCTGGGCCCGCGCCGCGAGCTGAGCGGCCGACAGCGAGTTGACACCGATCTCGAAGAGATTCGCGGTCACGCTCACCCGTTCCGCGCCCGTGAGTTCGGCGACCAGACGCGCCAGCACCACCTCGCCGTCGGTGCGCGGCGAGACGAAGTCCGCGCCGTCGTCGAACACCGGCCGCGGCAGCGCCGACCGGTCGAGCTTGCCGTTGGCGGTGAGCGGCATCGCGTCGAGCACCTGCACGACGTCCGGAACCAAGTAGGACGGCAGCGTCCGGGTCAGCTCTTCGCGGATCGCGCGGCCGTCGGTGACCGCGCCCGGCGCCAACGTCACGTAACCGACGATGCGCTCCGTCGTCACGATGGCCACGGCACGCGCTACCTGCCCGCAGGCGCGCAGCGCGGCTTCGATGTCACCGGGCTCCACCCGCTGACCGCGCACCTTCACCTGGAAGTCGCCGCGCCCCAGGTATTCCAGCTCGCCGGTCTTGCGCCACCGGACCAGGTCACCGGTCCGGTACAGCCGCTGTCCCGCAAATCCGAACGGGTTGGCGACGAAGGCGCCGCAGGTGAGATCGGCGCGCGCGTGGTATCCGCGCGCCAATTGGACACCCGAGACGTACAGCTCCCCGACGACCCCGACCGGCACCGGCCGCAACCGCGAATCCAGCACGTAGACCTTCATGCCGCCGGCGGGCGCTCCGATCGGCACCGCCGCGACGGCCGACGCACCCGGCGCGCACCGCTGCGCGGTGACCACCTCCGCCTCCGCGGGCCCGTACCAGTTCACCAGCTCCGCGTGCGTGAAGACGTGCGCCGCGGCGTCGACCGTGCGCTGCGCCAGCGCCTCACCCGCGACGAACACCCGCCGGATCGAGGGCAGTTCCGCGACCCCGGCCGATTCCAGCAGGACATCGAGCATCGACGGGACGAAGTGCACGGTGGTGATCTCGTGCCGTGCGATGACCTTCGCCAGGTGAACGGGATCGCGATGTCCGCCCGGTTCGGCTACGACGATGTGCGCGCCGGTCTGCAACGGCCAGAACAATTCCCACACGGCGATGTCGAACGTGATCGGCGTCTTGTGCAGCACCGCGTCGGACGTTCCGTGCGGCCACCGCTGCTGGGCCCATGCCAGCTGGCTCACGGTGGCGGCATGGGTCAGCGCCACGCCCTTGGGCGCCCCGGTGGACCCGGAGGTGAACAGCACATAAGCCAGATGGTTCGGCCGCAGCGGTGTGCGGCGCTCCCCGTCCGTGATCCGAGCGCCGGACAGACCGGTCACGTCCAGCCGGTCGATCCGCGCGTACTCGAATCCGTCGGGCAGGCCCTGGCCGTCGTCCGCGGTCGTGAGCACCAGCAGAGGATCGGCCGCGCCGAGGACGTGCGCGATCCGCGCGCTCGGGTGATCCGGGTCGATGGGCAGGAACGCGGCGCCCGCCTTCACGACCGCGTACAGTGCCGTGACCAGCTCGGCCGATCGGCGGACGGCCACCGCCACGATCGTCTCCGGCCCGGCACCGCGCCCGATGAGCCAGCGAGCCAGCCGGTTGACGCGTGCGTCGAAATCCCGGTAGGTCGACGTACTTCCGTCCGGAAGCCGCAGCGCCGTGGCGTCCGGGGTGCGCGCGACCTGTTCGTCGAAGACGTCGACGAGCGTCCGGCCCGGTGCGGCGGAGCCACCGGTGTCGTTCCACCGCTCCAGCACTCGGGACCGCTCCGCCTCGTCGAGCAGGCCGATCTCTCCGACGGTGGTCTCGGCATCGCGGGCCGCGGCGTCGAGGACCTGGACGAACCGGTCGGCGAAGCCGCGCACCGTGTCCTCGTCGAACAGATCCGTGGCGTAGGTCAGGCGCAACGTCATGCCGGTCGGCTCGTTGTGCGTGCCGTGGCCTTCGCTGATCATCAGCAACAGGTCGTAGATCGCCGCGCTGTCGCAGGGATCCACGTTCTCCACGGTGAGTCCCGGCAGTTCGACGCGAGCCCGGGTCATGTTCTGGTAGGCCAGCAGCACTTGGAACAACGGCGTATGCGCGGTCGATCGCACCGGGTTCAGCGCGTCCACCAGTTGCTCGAACGGCACGGTGGCGTGATCGAACGCCTCGATGTCGGTGCGCCGCACCTGGTCCAGCAGACTCGCGAACGTCTGGTCGAGCGTGACCCGCGACCGCAGCACCAAGGTGTTGACGAACATGCCGACCAGGTGGTCCAGCGACCGGTCGCCCCGGCCCGCGTGCGGCACACCGACGGTGACGTCGTCGCTGCCGGACAGCCTCGACAGCAGCACCGCCAGGGCCGCGTGCACCACCATGAACGTGGTGGCACCGGAGCGCCGTGCCAGCGATTCCACCCGGCCTTGCAGTTCACCGGGTATGGCGACCTGGATCACCGCCCCGCGCTGGGATTGCTCGATCGGCCTCGGCCGGTCGGTCGGCAATTCGAGCAGCTCCGGTACGCTCGCGAGTTGCGTTCGCCAGTAAGCGATGTCGCGGGCCACCGGCGAGTCCTGGTCGTCCGCGAAACCGAGGACCGCTCGCTGCCACAAGGCGTAGTCGGCGAACTGCACCGGCAGCGGCGCCCAATCCGGCGCGGTACCGCCGGAGCGCGCCCGGTACGCCGTCACCAGGTCGGCCGCCAGCGGGGCCACCGAGAAGCCGTCACAACTGATGTGGTGCGCGGCCAGCGCGAGCGTCCACGCCTCGTCGGACAATTGGTACAGCGCCACCCGCAGCGGCACACCCTCGGCCACGTCGAATCCGGTGCCGCAGAATTCGGTCAGCCGGTGCGGCAGTTCCCGCTCGCCGACGGCCTGCGGGGTGAGATCGCAGGTCGCGAGCACGTCTTCGGCGTTCAGCACGACCTGGGTGGGCGTGCCGTCGACCGCGGGATACATCGTGCGCAAGCTCTCGTGCCGCTCGAGCACATCGCCGACAGCGGCCGTCAACGCGGCCGGATCGAGCGCGCCTTCCAGCCGGATCGCCAGTGGCACGACATATCCGGGCGCGGCGGGGTCGTACTGGTTGAGGAACCACATCCGGGTCTGCGCGTGCGACAGCGGGATACGGTCCGGCCGCGTGACCCGCGTCGGCGCGGGCAGACTCGGGACCGCGCGCAACTGGGCGATGCGCTCGGCCAGCCCCGACACGGTCGGCGCCTCGAAGATCGCGCGCACCGGAATGGTCACGTCCACGACGTCCCCGATCCGGCTCAGCGCGCGCGTGGCGACCAGCGAGTTGCCGCCCAACTCGAAGAAATCGTCGTCCGCGCCGATTTCGGGGCGGTCGAACAGTTCCGCGAAGACCGCGGCGATCGCTTGTTCGATCAGACCTCGCGGCGCCCGGAACTCGGTGTCCTGGGCGCTCGGGTCCGGCTCGGGCAACGCTCGATACTCCACCTTGCCGTTGGCATTGAGGGGAATCGAGTCGATCCGGGTCACCGACGACGGCACCATATAGGCGGGCAGCCGGTCCAGCAGCGAATTCCGGACCTGCCGGGCGTCGAGCGCGCCATCCGCGACGACGTAGGCCACCAGCCGCTGCTCGCCGCCGTCGCCGCGTACCTGCGCGACGGCCGCGCGCACCTGCTCGTGCGCGAGCAGCGCCGCTTCGATGTCGCCGAGTTCGATCCGCAGGCCGCGCACCTTCACCTGCGTGTCGGCGCGGCCGATATAGCGCAGGTTGCCGTCGCCGTCCCAGCGCACGAGGTCACCGGTGCGGTAGAGACGCGCGCCGTCCGCGGCGCCGGAGGGGTCGGCGACGAACGTCGCGGCCGTCAGGTCCGGGCGTTCGTGATACCCGCGGGCAAGCTGCACGCCGCCCAGGTACAGGTCGCCGGTGACGCCGACCGGCACGGGATGCAGCCGCGAGTCCAGCACGTGCACCGTGACATTCGCCTCGGGCACGCCGATCGGCAAGGTCGCGCCTTCGACCACGTCGATCCGGTGCGCGGTGACACTGACCGCCGCTTCCGTCGGGCCGTACAGGTTGTCGATGCGGGCGTCGCTGAAATCCCGGAAGCGGCGCGCGATCTCTGCGGACAACGCCTCACCGATGCACAGTACGCGCCGCAGGTCCGGGAACTGATCCGGAGTTGCCACCTCGAGGAACGCCGCGAGCAGCGACGGGACGAAATCCACCGTGGTCACGTGATACTCGGCCATCAGCCGGGCGATCTCGCGCGGATCGCCGTGCGCGTCGGGACCGGCGACCACCAAGGCAGCGCCGCAGGTCGGCGCGGAGAACAGCTCCCAGACGGAGAGGTCGAACGTCACCGGGGTGCGCAGCAGCATGACGTCGCCGCCACCGAGCCGGTAGTGATCGCGCATCCAGCGCAGCTGATTCACCACCGCGGCGTGCGGAACCGCCACGCCCTTGGGCACACCCGTCGAACCGGAGGTGTAGATGACGTAGGCCAGATCGTCCGGGCGCAGCGGCCGGATCCGATCGGCATCGGTCAGCGCCGACGCGTCCAGGCGCTCGGCCTCCAGCTCGCCGAGCGTCCAGACCGGCACGTCGCCGGGCAGACTCGCCCGGTCGGGCGTACGGGTGAGAATCGCGGCGGGACGCGCGGCGGAGAGGACGGAGCTCACCCGGTCGGCCGGATGGTCCGGGTCCAGTGGCAAGTAGGCCGCTCCCGCCGCGTGGATGGCGTACAGCGTGGCCAGCAGGTCCACCGAGCGGCGCATCGCCACCGCCACAATGGTCTCCGGTCCGATGCCGCGCCGGATCAGCGCGCGGGCCAGCGAATTCACCCGTGCCCCGAATTCCCGGTAGTCGAGCCGGGCACCACCGGCGGCGTCGAGCACCGCCGGGTGTTCCGGCGTCGCGGCCACCTGTGCGGCGAACAGGTCCGCGATCGTCGCTGACGGAGCCTGCGTCCGCACGCCGCTCGACCGGGCCGCGATCCGGTGCGCCTCTTCGGCGGTCAGCAGCTCCATGTCGCCGATGGCGCGGGTGGGGTCACCGACGATCGCGCGCAGCAACAGCAGATAGCGTTCGAACATCGACTCGACCGTCGCCTCGTCGAAAAGATCCGTCGCGTAGCCGAATTCGACCGCCATGTCCCCCGGCTCGCCATCCGCCGCCAAGGCGTCGACCAGATTCAGGTGCAGGTCGTACTTCGCCACGCTCGGATCGGCCATCCGCGCCGAGACCGTCAGGCCCTCGAACCGCACCGTGGGGATCTCGATGTTCTGGAACGAGAAGCCCACCTGCGTCAACGGCGCGTGTGCCGTCGAGCGCGGCGGATTCAGCACCTCGACCAGACGCTCGAACGGGATGTCGGCGTTCTCGAAGGCGGCCAGGTCGGTGGCCCGGACCTGGTCCAGGATCCGGACGAAGGACGCGCCGGGTTCGATGTACGTCCGCAACACCAGCGTGTTGACGAACATCCCGACCAGGCCGTCCAATCCCGGCTCGCCACGACCGGCGATCGGTGTGCCGACCGCGATGTCCCCGGTACCGGACAACCGCGCCAGCAGTGCCGCGTAGGCCGCGTGCATCACCATGAAGACCGTCGCGTCGTGGCTGCGGGCCAGCGCGATCACCTCGCGATGCAGATCCGCGGGAAGGGTGGCCGAGACCGTCGCGCCCCGGAACGACTGCTTCGCGGGCCGCGTACGGTCGGTGGGCAGATCCAGTACCTCGGGCAGATCGGCGAGAGCCGCGATCCAGTACCGGGTCTGGGCGACGGTCGGACTGTGCGGATCGTCCTCGCTGCCGAGCAGCTTCCGTTGCCACAGCGCGTAATCCGCGTACTGCACCGGCAACGGGGCCCACTGCGGCGCTTCGTTCCCGACCCGGGCACGGTAAGCGGCCATCAGGTCCGCGGCCAGCGGCGCGAGCGAGGACCCGTCGAAGCTGATGTGATGGACCACGAGCACCAAGGCATGCTCGTCGGCCGCGCTGCGCAACAACGCGACCCGGAACGGAACCTCGGTGGTGACGTCGAAGCCCACAGCGACCTCGGCGGCGACGCGCGCCTCGACCGCACCGGCCGTGACCGCCACCGGCGTCAGCGGCGGCAGCGCCGTCGGCACCGACACGATCATCTGATGCGGCCCGCTGTCGCTGTCCGGGTACACCGTGCGCAGCGCCTCGTGCCGTTCGAGCACATCCGCGATCGCCGCGTGCATCGCGGCCACGTCGAGGTCTCCCGACATCCGCACGACCAGCGGGATGTTGTACACCGGTGAGCTCGTGTCGAACTGATTGAGAAACCACATCCTGGCCTGGGCCGGTGAGAGCGGGATCCGGTCCGGGCGCTCCTGCGGCACCAGCGGCGCCCTGGTCGCCGCGTCGGCACTGCGCAGGCGCTCCGCCAGCGCCCCGATGGTCGGCGTCTCGAAGATCGCGCGCAGCGGCACCTCGACGCCGAACGCACCGCTGAGCTGCGCGGCCGCGCGGGTGGCCGACAGCGAGTTGCCGCCGAGATCGAAGAAACCGTCGAGCACGCCGACGCGTTCGACGCCCAGCACGCCCGCGCAGATGTCGGCCACGATCTGCTCGGTGGCGTTGCGCGGCGCGACGAACTCCACGGCGGGGGCGAATTCCGGTTCCGGCAGGGCGGCGCGATCGACTTTGCCCACCGACGACAGTGGGAGCGTGTCGAGCACCATGACCGTGTCCGGCACCATGTGCGACGGCAGGCGTTGCGCGGCATACCTGGTCAGTTCCGCGGTATCGACCACGCCGTCGGCGGGCACCACGTACGCCGCCAGGCGCGACCCGGTCTCGGCGTGCACGCCCACCACGACGGCTGCCGCGACGGTGGGGTGCCCGGCGAGGACGGCTTCGATCTCGCCCGGTTCGATGCGCTGTCCGCGGATCTTGACCTGGAAGTCGGTGCGCCCCAGGTACTCCAAGGTGTGGTCGGCGGTCCAGCGCGCCAGGTCACCCGTGCCGTACATGCGGGTGCCCGCGGGACCGTACGGGTTGGCGACGAACGTGGCGGCGGTCGAGGCGGGACGATTGAGGTACCCGCGCGACAGCTGCACGCCCGAGACGTACAGCTGTCCGGTCACCCCGACCGGGACGGGCCGCAACCGCTCGTCGAGAACCACCGCGTCGACGCCGCGGATCGGGCCGCCGATGGTCACCGGGTCGCCGACGCACAGCGGATCGCTGATCGCCACCATGATCGTGGTCTCGGTCGGCCCGTACCCGTTGTGCAGCCGACGCCCCGGCGCCCATACCGAAACCGTCTCGGCCGATACCGCTTCTCCGCCCGCCACCAGCACCCGCAGCGAATCGAGTCCGGCGGGCGACATCGTCGCCAGCACACTGGGCGTCACGAACGCGTGCGAGACCTCTTGTGCGCGAATCAATTCCGCCAGCTGCGCCCCGGCGAACACCTCCGGCGGCGAGACGACCAGCACCGCGCCGTTGGCGTGCGCCATGAGCAACTCGAGCATCACCGCGTCGAAGCCGGGCGCCGCCACCTGCAACACGCGTGACCTGCGATCCACCCGATACCGCTCGCGCTGCTCGATCGCGAAATTCGCCAAGCCCTCGTGAGTGACCGCCACGCCTTTCGGCCTGCCGGTCGAGCCCGAGGTGTACACCACGTAGGCCGCGTCGGCCACACGGCAGGCCCGCACCCGTTCCGCGTCGGTCACCACAGCCGGGGACTGCGCCGCGAGGAACGCCTCGGTGCCAGGATGGTCGAGAACCAATTGCCGCACGTGACCGGGAAGCATGCCGCACGACGCCTCGACGGTGAGCCCGACCTCGATATTCGCGTCCGCGACCAGGTGCGCGACCCGCTCGCTCGGATAGCGCGGATCGACCGGCACGAACGCGGCGCCTGCCCGCGCCACCGCCCACACACCGACCACGAACTCGACCGACCGCCCCATGGCCAGCGCGACCTGATCCCCCGGCCCCACCCCCCAGTCGATCAGGACCCGTGCGAGACGATTCGACCAGTCGTCCAACTCCCCGTAGGAGAGCACGCGATCCCCCGCCACCACGGCAGGCGCGGTGCGTTCACCCACCAGCAACACATCCGCCAGCACCCGGGGCGGCTCGGCACGACCACCGGAGGCAGGGACCAATCCCAGACGCTCGACTCCCGACAACAAATCCACGTCGCCGACTCGGGCCCGTGGATTCGCCACGAACGCGTCGAGCACCCGATTCAGTCGTTCGGCGAGCTCTTCGACGGTCTCCCGATCGAACAGGTCTGTCGCGTAGTTGACGCGCAGCGCGACATCGCCGCCCGCGGCGGTGTTCTCGGCGACGGTGACGATGATGTCCACCTTCGCCGGTTCGGCGCCGGGGTCCAGCAGCTCGACGGTGAGCTCGGACAGCTCCAAGTTCGCCCGGTCCATGTTCTCGAACGCGAGATACACCTGGCACAGCGGCGCGTACGCCGGGGACCGCTTCGGATGCAGTTCGTCCACAACACGTTCGTAGGGCAGGTCGCTGTTGGCGAAGGCGTCGACGTCGATGCCCTTGACCCGTGTGAGGAACTCGGTGAACGACTCCTCGGCGGACACCTCGGTACGCAATGGCACGGTGTTGACGAACATGCCGATGAGCGGCTCGAGCGCGCGTTCGCCGCGACCGGCGACCGGCGTGCCGATGGTGATGTCCGCCGAGCCCGACATCCGCGCCAGCAGCACGGCCAGGGCGGCGTGGACGACCATGAACGTCGTGACGTTGGCCGCGCGCGCCAGCCGCTCGATTCCGGCGAAGGTCTCCGCGGGGATCACCGTGTCCGCGACGTCGCCGCGCATGGTCCGGCGGGCCGGACGCGGCCGGTCGGCCGGCAGCTCCAGCACCGGCGGCATCCCCGCCAAACGCTGCGACCAGTACCGCAATTGGCGGGCCGCCCGGGAATCCGGGTCGTCCGGGTCGCCGAGCAGGCTGCGATGCCAGACGCTGTAGTCGGCGTACTGGACGCTCAGCGGTTCCCAGTCCGGGATCTTCTTCTGCGCCCTCGCCTCGTAGGCGACGGCGACATCCGCCGCGAGGGGCCGCAGCGACGATCCGTCGCAGCAGATGTGGTGCAGAACCACGGCCAGGACATGCCGCGTGCGGTCGGCGGTCGCGAGCAGCGCCGCCCGGATCGGAGCGCGTTCGCGCAGATCGGTCCCGACCGAAGCCAGGTCGCGGATTCGGCCCTCGATCTCGTCCGGGTCGGTCGGCCGCGGCGTCAGGTCGAGCCCCGCGACAACCTCGTCGGCAGGCAGAATCACTTGTGTCCCTTCGCCGTTCACCGCGGGGTAGACGGTGCGCAGCGATTCGTGCCGATCGATCACGTCGGTCAGCGCGGCACGCAGCGCCGCCACGTCGAGACGTCCGGTGAGCTGGACGATCAGCGGGATGTTGTAGGCGGCCGAGGTCGGGTCGGTCTGGTTGACCAGCCACATCCTGTTCTGCGCCGGCGCGAGCGGAATGGGATCGGGTCTGCCCGCCGCCCGCAGCACGGGCCTGCCGGAACGGTGTCCGTCCTCGATGTGCGCGGCGAGTTCCGCGATGGTCTGTTTGACGAACAGGTCGCGCACCGACACATCGCACCGGGTCGCTTCCGCGATGCGCACCGCCGCGCTGGTCGCGGTGATCGAGTTGCCGCCGAGGTCGAAGAAGCTGTCGAACACGCCCACCCGGTCGGTGCCGAGCACCTCGGCGAAGACGTCCGCGATCGACTCCTCGACGACCGTGCGGGGAGCGACGTAGGCCGCGGCCGAATCGAACACCGGCTCGGGCAGTGCCCGGTGATCCACTTTGCCGTTCACGGTCAGCGGCACCGCGTCGATCACGACGACGCTCGACGGCACCATGTACTCCGGCAGCATCCCGCCGACGTGGGTGCGCAAATCGTCCGGCTCGCAGGTGGCGCCGACGGCGGGTACGACGTATCCCACCAGCCGTGCCGCCTCCGTGCCGGGCAGATGCACCACGACGACCGCCGCGGCGACGCTGTCGTGGGCCAGCAGGGCATTGCGGATCTCGTCCAGCTCGATCCGGAACCCGCGCAACTGCACCTGCTGGTCGGCGCGGCCGCGATACTCCAGTTCGCCCCGGTGATTCCAGCGCGCCACGTCGCCGCTGCGGTAGAGACGCCTGCCCGCACCGCCGAAGGGGTCGGCGACGAAACGTCCCGCGCTCAACGCCGGTCGGTTGAGATAGCCGCGAGCCAGCTGCGTTCCCGCGACGTAGATCTCGCCCCACGCGCCGAGCGGGCACGGACGCAACCGCTCGTCCAGGACATAGGTTCGCAGGCCCGGCAATGCCGGGCCGACCGTACTCGGCGCGCCCGGGACGGCGACGTCCGGCGTGAGGGCGGTGTAGGTGACGAAGACGGTGGTCTCGGTGATGCCGTAACTGTTGGCCAGCACCGGCAGGTCCGGGTTGTGCTCGTACCAGTCGGCCAGCCCGGCGGGATCGAGAGCTTCGCCGGACAAGACGACCAGCCGCAGCGACAGTTCACCTTCCGGCTCTCCCGCGTGCGCGTACCGCTGGCGCGCGGCCGCGAACTGATAGAACGCCGACGGCGTCTGGCTGAAGACGGTGACCTTCTCCCGCGCCGCCAGGCGCACCACGTCGTCCGGCGAACGGGTGGTGAGGCTGTCCACGACCACGATCCGGCCGCCGGTGACCAGCGCGCCGAAGATCTCCCAGACCGAGTAGTCGAAGGCGAAGGAGTGGAACAGCGTCCAGACGTCGTCGGATCGAATCCCGATCTCCGCGCACGAGTTCACCAGGTAGGTGGACACGGCACGGTGCGTGATCGATACGCCCTTCGGTCGGCCGGTCGACCCGGACGTGTAGATGACATAGGCGAGGTGATCGGGAAGCAACGGGCCGGTCCGATCGGCATCGGTGATCGGGTCGGCGGCCTGCTCCGCGGCGAGAACGTCGTCGAACAGCACGACGCGGCCGGGATCGCCCGGCACGTGCTCGCGCATGCCCCGCGTGGTCACCACGGCGATCGGGTTCGCGTCGTCCAGTACGTATTCGAGCCGCTCGGCCGGATGGGCGGTGTCCAGCGGAAGGTACCCCGCGCCCGATTTCAGCACGCCGAGCACGGCGACGATCAGGTCGGCGTCGCGTGGCATCGCGATGGCCACCAGTGCTTCCGGTCCCGCGCCGAGTGCGATGAGCCCGCGGGCGAACCGGGTGGATCGTTCGTCGAGCTCGCGGTAGGTGAGAGTGGTCGCCTCGGACGTCACGGCCACCGCGGACGGAGTCGCCGCCGCTTGCCGGGTCAGCAGATCCACCAGTGTGGCCGAAGGGGATTCACCGTCGCGACCGGCGAGTTCCTCGACGATGCGCAATTCCTCGGCGGGGCCGACCAGCTGGATGTCACCGATGCGGGTGTCCAGGGACGAGTCCATCATCCGCTGCAGGAAATCCAGGAACCGGTCGGCGTGCGACTCGAGTTCGTCCTGCCCGTAGAGGTTCGGATTGCCGTGCAACTCGATGAGCAGCGGCGCGTCCGCGCCCGAGCGGTACAGGTTGAGCTGCAGATCGTCGAGCGCGCCCGAGGTCAGCGCGCGGTAGCGGCCGACGGCCGAGCCGAGGCGAATCTCCGAGTCGAAGAACAAGATGTTCACGATCGGGCCGAACGAGTTCGCCGACGAATCGATCGCGGCCGAGTCGCGGCGCAGATCCTCGAACCGGTACAGCTGGTGGCGCATGGCCGAGACGAGCTCCGACACCGAGGCGCGGACCAGCTCCTCCACGGTGGTCGAATGGCGCACGGCGAAACGAATCGGCACCATGTTGGCCAACATCGCGGCGGAGTTGCGCAGGCGCTTGGTCACCCGGGCGGTCACCGGAAGCGACAGCGCGACATCCTCGGTGCCGGTCATCCGGGCGAGAAACGCCGCGAACGCCGCTATCACCACCTGCGCGGCGGATGCGTTCACCTCATCGGCGAAGCGGTCGAGCCGGTCGGACAGGTGCGCCGGGAGCTGCAGGCCTGCGACGCGGTCCACCTTGCCGGAACGTGCCGTTCGGCCGGACAGGCTCACCGGTGTCGGCAGATCGGAAACCTTGTCCAGCCAATACTTTTTGTCCGCCTGGTACCGCGAGCCGGCTCGATAGACGCGCTCCGCTTCGACGATGTCGTGCAGACTCGCCGCGTCCAGCCGCGTCGGTGGCCTGCCTTCCAGCTGCGCGTTGTAGTGCTCGGCCATTCGGGTGAGACTGTTGAAGGCGCCGTACCCGTCGACCACCAGATGATGCGCGCGGCCGTACCAGAAGTAGTGGTCCTCGCCGACCCGGATCAGCCTGGTCCGGGTGAGCCGGTCGCGACTGAGATCGACCGCCTTCGTGTTGTAGTCGCGGCGCATCCACTCCATCGCCGCCGCGACCGGATCCTCCGCATCGCTGAAATCCAGCACCGGCTCGTCGTAGATGATGCCGCGGTCCACGAATTGATAAGGGCGTCCGTCGGATTCGATCACCCGCACCACGAGGGACTCGGTTTCGTGACCGCCGTCGTTCACCGCGCGGGTGAACGCGTCGTGGTCCACCGGGCCATCGATCTCGACGTAGTGTGCGATGTTGACAGCCGGTCCACCGGGCACATGATCCGCGAGCCACATGCCGTACTGCGCGCTCGAGAGCGGAATCAATCCCGGTTCGCCATCGGCGGTTCCGTCTGACTTCAGATGCATCGCATGACCCCTTATTCCTACCCGGACGCGCGAAGGCATGGCGGAACCACGCAGGCTCACCGCGTCCGAAATCTGGCTTACATATGCACTTGGTCTACTGAGAAGCGGCGTACCCCTGCTGTTCGCCGCGCCGTTCAGGTTTCGCGTGTAGCTCGATCAGCCGGTTCCCGGCATCCGAATCGGACACCATTGTGGCCGCTACGGCGGCTCCCACACCTCCTGTTTGTCGGCATTTCCAGTCGTCTCAAAATCTGAAAACAGAACTTTTGAATCTGTGGTGGAGCATCGACACTCTGGTGGGACAAGCTATCTGACAGCAGCCTGGCTGAGTCTAGTCGTATCAAACCTCTCGACCCCGCACGGAAGCCGGTGTTTCGGATCCCGATTCCAGCGACGCGGACCCGTGGCACATCTCGGACGGCGCCACTACTTCGATCGCGCATCCCCGAAGAAGATCCTGGTTCAGGGCCATGTAACCGAGGAGAGACACCTGCGATCGGGCATAGTACATGCCGGGTCAGGGGCGGAATCAAGCCGGTATGTCCGCGGCCGCCCAGACGGCCGAGCGAGGGGCCGCAGTACCTCCCCTCCTATGCCTTCGATCGACAATGAATTACCGGTAGGCGGTTATAGCAATAAACTGGCAATCTCACTTGTGATCGCCAATAGACACCACTTCCATCAATCGACGCGGCGTGCCGACAATTCCATATGAGTGCCCATTCCGCTACACCCGAACAATCTGTCCCGGGTACCGTCTCGCAGCACATACTTCCGTTCGGCAGCGCGCTCATATCGGGCGATGAATTGTCTCCACGCTTCCGGGTGCGCCGAAGATCGCTGCCGGACAGAGGCGGTCCCCCCGAGAAGTTCAGCGTCCACGACGCTTTCACGCACGGCCGGACGGCGGTCGATCAGCGCCCACGGCGACATCGTCCCGGTCAGGCCGCGGATTCGAACGGCCGATGGCAGGCCGGGCAGGCACCGGCGATCGGCGACCATGCCGGTGCAATCGGCACGACCGCCGCGCCGGACGCACACCGGCACAACGCTGAAGACATTTTGCCCGCAAGGGAATCGGGGCGGCGCCGCAGCCGTGTGCTGGTCCACCGGATACGGCCGCAAAAATTCTTGGTAGGAGAGTTCGGCAAATTGGCGTGGTGTCGCCTGCCGCAGGCCAGGACCCGGCGTATGGACAATCACCGGGACGACGCGATGTCCGGCAGCACCGCTCGTTCACTCGCCCGTCCCGGACCGACCGCCGCCATTGTGGGGATCGGCGCGGGCGCGCCGGATCGACGCCGACGTCGCACCGCCTTCTCTGCTTCGATGACGATCGGGACCACGAGCGACCAGCCCAGGCAGGCCAGCCACTGACCACCCGTCAGCGACCTCGTCATCAGCAGATCCTGCAGGAAGCCGATCTCGACCGCGAACACGGTGACCACGACCGGAATCGACAGGATCTTCACCGCGCCGAGAACCGGTGCGGTGACACCGGACTCCGGGTCGCGGCGCATGACCAGGCCGCTCAGGATGGAACCGAACGACAGCACCACGAACGCCATGGTCATCGGGACACTCGCCGTAGTCGTGCTCATCTCCCCCGGCGCGAGGAGCATCGCGGCGAGCGTCACGGCCAGTTGCAGAGCACCGTAGGCCAGCCACTGCACGAACGAATTCCGGTTCGCGATCGGCTTCGCCGGGTCGCGGGGCGGCTTGTTCATCAGGTCCGGCGGCGGCGGATCCAGCATGATCACGGCGACCGGGAACAGGGTGATGAAGAAGTGCTGGAACAGCACCATGAGCGGGGTCAGCGCGACCCCGTCGTTGATGTCGAAGACGCTGGCGACGAGGAACAGCGCCACCAGCGCGAACAGCTTGGACATCTGATAGCGGATATAGGACACGATCTTGTCGTAGATGCCGCGCCCCAGCCGGATCGCGGTGATCAGGGTCCCGAAGTTGTCGTCGGTGAGCACCATCTTGCCCGCCTGCTTGGTGACTTCGCTGCCCGATCCCATCGCCACGCCGATATCGGCCTTCTTCAGCGCGGCGGCGTCGTTGACCGCGTCGCCGGTCATGGCCACCACGTCACCGCCGCGCTGCATCAGGTCGGCCAGCCGCAGTTTGTCCTGCGGGGTGACCCGCCCGAACACGTGCAGATTCGGCAGGGCCGCCGACAACTGCTCGTCGGTCATCGCCTGGAGTTCGCCGCCGCCGATCGCACCGGGCCCGAGGCCGAGTTCGGCCCCGATCGCGGACGCGGTGATCGCGTGATCTCCGGTGATCATGCGGACCTCGATGCCGGCCGCACGCGCGGTGCGCACCGCCTCGATCGCCTCGCGCCGCAGCGGATCGATGATCCCGACCATGCCGACGAAGGTGAGTTCCCCGACGAACGACATCGGGTCGGCAACGGCGGCTTCCTCCTGCTCGTCGAGCAAGCGTGCGGCGAAGGCCAGCACGCGCAACCCCTTCTCCGACATGGCGCGATTCGCGGCCGCGATCTCGTGCCGCATGTCGTCGATCGGCACGGCTCGCCTGCCCGGACGGTACGCGGTCGCGCACCGGTCCAGGACGACGTCGGGCCCGCCTTTGACCAATTCGACGAAGCGGGTGCTCCCGTCGACTTCCAGGTGGTGGAACGTCGCCATGAATTTGTAGGCCGAATCGAACGGCACTTCGGCGACCCGGGGGTAGGTTCGGCGGGTCAGGGGTGCGTCGACGCCGAGCTTGGCCGCCAGCACCACCAGCGCCGCCTCGGTCGGATCGCCCACGACCTCCCCGCTGTCGGCGACGGTGGCGTCGCTGTCCAGGCACAGCCCGTAGGCCAGCAGGGTGAAATCCGGCGCCGCCTGCCCGGCGGCGTGGGTGATCGCCCCGGACTTGTCGTACCCTTGGCCCTCGACGGTGTACCACCGGCCGTGGAAGTACAGCGACCGCACCGTCATCTGGTTCATCGTCAGCGTGCCGGTCTTGTCGGAGTTGATGGCGCTCGTCGCGCCGAGTGTCTCGACATCCGTGAGGTTCTTGACGACGGCCTTGGCCTCGGCCAGCCGGCGCGCCCCGTAGGCCAGCATCGCCTGCACGAATGTGGGCAAGCCGGTCGGGATCGCCGACACGCCCATCGAGATCCCGAGCAACAGCACCGCCGTGATGCTCTGCCCGCGGATCGCCCCGATGATCACGATGATCGCCACCGCCGTCCAGGCGATCGCGCCCAGCACCTTCGTCAGCGCATCCAGCTCGCGTTGCAACGGCGACTTGCTCGGGGCGACCGCCGAGAGCATCGACGCGATCCGGCCCATCTCGGTGTCCGAGCCGGTCTCGGTGACCACCATGGCGGCGGTGCCGCGCGTCACCGATGTGTTCTGGAAGACCATGTCGGCCCGGTCGCCCAGGGCGACGTCGGCGGCGCCGAGCGTGTGGGCGTCCTTGGCGACGGGCGCGCTCTCCCCCGTCAGCGCCGCTTCCTGGGTCTCGAGGGTGGTGGATTTCAACAGCCTGCCGTCCGCGGGGACGATGTCGCCTGCCTCCAGTTCGACGATGTCGCCCGGCACGAGCTCGGTCGCGGCACAGCGCGTCAGCGACCCGTCGCGCACAACCCGCGCCTGCGGCGTCTGCATCTTCGCCAGCGCGTCGACGCTGGCCCGCGCCTTGACCTCCTGCTGGGTACCCAGCACGACATTGAGCCCGACCAGCACCCCGACCACGATCGCCGTCGGAATCTCGCCGATGATCACGCTGACCACCGTGACCACCAGCAGCATCAGGTTCATCGGATCCTTCGTCTGCAGCAACGCCATCGCCCAGACCGACGGCGCGGGTTCCGCGGCGAGCTCGTTGGGGCCGTATCGCTTTCGCCGTTCCTCGACGTCGAGTGCGGTCAGGCCGGACTGCCGGTCCGAGCCGAGAGCCGCCAGCACCGCGTCCGCGTCCTGCGCGTACCAGACCGGTCGCCTCTCCGAGCCGGCCTGACGTACGCGGTCCCGCGCTGATTCCGTCGTTGCCATGTCCCGCTGGTCCTTTCTCGGCTGGGACCGCATGGCAGGTTCTCCAGCGCCCGATCCGGACGTGAGCGGGCACGTGGCCCCGATCGCCATGATGTCGCAGTGAGGTATCCAGACAACCACGGGCAAGCGATGGGAACACCGGATTGACCCAACAGAGACAGCACTGCGACCGACGCGCGGTCAGTGCTGGTCATCGCGGCTCGAAAACGAGCTTCACCGCGTTCGAACGACGATCAAAGGCACCTCTACCGAGTGCAGCAGGGTGTTGCTCGTCGAGCCCAGCAGCATGCTGGCGAACCCTCCTCTGCCGTGACTGCCGACCACAACCAACTGTGCGTTCGCCGACTCGTCCAGCAACGATCGGCCCGGCCGGCCCGCCGTGACGACGCGACGTACCGCGACGTCCGGGTAGCGATCGGCCCAACCGGCCAGACTCTCGGCCAGCACCGCCTCCGCCGACTCGCGGGCGCCGTCCCAGCCGCGGACCGGTGCGTCCGGACCGCTGGTGTCGCTCCACGCGTGCAGCGCGACCACGTCGACCTTTCGGCGTGACGCCTCCTCGAACGCCAGTTCGACGGCGGCCACACTGTTGTCGGTCCCATCGACGCCCACCAGCACGGGCTGCCGGGCCGACACGGCGTCGATCGCCGCGATGCCATGGACCACCGCGACCGGGCACCGCGCGTGATGGGTGGCCGCGGTGCTCACCGAGCCGAGCAGTCCCCGCTGGAAAGCACCCATCCCGCGACTGCCCACCACCAGCATCCACGCTCGCGCGGACCTTTCGATGAGCATGGGAATGATCAGTTCGAAAGTCACCTCGGTGGTGATGGCGGGTTCGGCGCCCGGCACCGCCGTGCGCGCCACCCGCGCCGCCTCCGTGAGGATGCGCTCGCCGTCGGCGCGCAACCATTCCAGATCGGCTTCTCCGAGCGACATCTCGGGGCCGAAACCGGTCTGGATCGCCATCGAAGTGACGATGTGCAGCGAGCGGTGATGCAGCGCGGCTTCGACCGCCGCCCAAGCGACCGCCTGGTACGAGCTGGCCGAGCCGTCGACGGCCGCCAAGATGGGAAAGGCGAGATTCGTTTCGCGCGAGGTGCTTTCGGTGGTCATGAAGATTCCCTCCGTCGAGAGCGGCGCCGCAGGCATCCCCTCGGTCGTCCGCGCCGCCGCTGCCATCGGCATCGAGCATCTCGCGTCCCCCACGAAGGCGGCAGAGACGAAGGTCATTCACCGGGCGGGCCGTCGGACCTCTGCCGAAGGCTGCTTCTACGATTCGTCGGTCTCGGCCGGGTCATCCCGGCTCCGCGCGGCCGGCCGCAGTGGCAACCTGCCGGTGGCGAACAGCGGCGCGATGGCGAGCAGGGCAGTCACGGCCAACGCCACCCGCAAGGCTTCCAGCCGCGCCTCGGTGTTGACGGCTATGACGGCGTCCGCGGTGGACTGCTGCACTCCGGCGGCATGGAGGGCATCCTCTAGTTGGGTGTTGGACAGGAACGGCACGCCGCCCGCGAGTTCGGTGGTCGCCCGCTGCTGCACCGACGCGGGAACCGCGGGATCGCTTTCGATGCCCGCGACGACCGACGAGGTCAGGGTCGCGATCAGCACCGAGCCGATCAAGGCGGTGCCGAGCGATGCGCCGAGATTGGTCACGGTGTTCTGCAGCCCGCCGACCGCGCCGCTCTGCGCATCGGGCACCGACGAGACGGTGACAGCCCCCAACTGCGAGGCCAGAGCGCCCAGTCCGAGTCCCATCAGCAGCATCGGAATCGAGACCACCCCGGCGTTCGCTCCGGGGTCCATCCCGGCGACCAGAATCAGGATGCCGGTGATCATCGAGCCCAGCCCCAGCCGTACCACCCGCCGCGGGTTCGCCCGCGGCCGGAACTTCGGAATCGCCGTCGCCGCCAGAACCAGCGCCACCGACAGCGGCAGGATCCGCACGCCCGTTTCCACGGCGCTGAGTTCGAGCACCACCGACAGGAACAGCGGAACCGCGAAGAACACCCCCGCCTGCACCGTGAACTGAGCGAAGAACATGCTCAGACCGCCGGTGAGCTGCCGATTACGCAGCAATCCCGGATCGACGAGCGGCTCCCGGCCCGTGTCGACCAGATGGGTCTGCCACCGCAGGAACAGGTACGAGACCAGCAGTCCGGCGATCAGCAGCCAGATGACCGGGGAGAGCCCGAGCACGGCGGGACCGCCCGGCTTCACCCGCACCCAGCCCCACGTGCTCGACCGCAGGACGCCGAAGACGACCATGCCGAGACCGGCCACCGACAGCAGCGAGCCCACCAGATCGAGCCGTACCTGCTCCGCGGGGGCGTCCTCGATCCTGCGGAGCACCAGTAGGATCAGTACGACGATCACGACCTCGCCGAAGAACACGTACCGCCAGGACGCGTATGTCGTCACCGCGCCGCCGAGCAGCGGCCCCACCGCGACCGCCATCGCGCCGGCCGCCGCCACCAATCCATAGGCCGCCGCGCGGCGTTCCGGCGCGAAGTTCGCCGCGACCAGGGACACGATCGCGGGCATGATCAGAGCCGCTCCGATCCCCTCGAGCAGCGACCAACCCAACAGCAGAACCGGCAGATTCGGCGCCAGGCCGGTGGTGCAGGAACCGGCGCCGTAGATCACCAGCCCGAGGCCGAACGCCCGGCGACGGCCCAGGATGGAGCCCACCTTCCCGCCGGTCAGCATCAGCGTCGCCATCACCAACGTGTAGAGGGTGATCGCGGTTTGGATTCCGGTGATCGTCGTACCGACGTCCTGGGCCACGGTCGCCATCGACACGTTCATCACCGAGCTGTCGAGCGTCATCAGGAATTGGCCCGCAGCCAGTACACCCAGTACCAGAACGGAGTTCGGCCTGGCCTGCGATACCGAAGAACTCTCGATGCTCATGTCTCGGTTCCGTCCCGGTCTCGGCCGAGAGCCGGGGCCCGAGCCACTCGGCTACGGCGGCGGTCGCCGTGCCGGAACCGAGCAGCGCCCTGGCGACGGCGATCTGTCGGCGGGCGACTTGCCGGGCCACCTGCCTGGTGTTCTGGTCCGGTGGCCGAATCGGCCACGCGCCCCCGCCGTCGGACGACCGCCGAAGGTCGGAAGGGAACGCCGCAACATCCACCTCATTTGATCACAGACGTCCACCGCGGACCCGCAATTGCTCGCGGTGACCGGCTTCGGGTCACCGACCCGTTGCGCTTCGCTACGGCGACCTATCCCTGCTCGCCGAGCAGTCTGACACCGGTCACGATCGTGGGTTCGATAGCGATGACGGTGTCCATGAGCCCATCGGCCCACGGGCGCAGCAGCCGCGTATAGCGCGCGATCCGTTCGGGGTCGGTGACCGTACGCGCGAGACCGGTCACGACGACCGACCAGCCCACATGGCTCACCGCGTCGATGTCGTCGGCCTCGTACGCCACGACGACGGACGGATCGGCACGAACGGTGTCGGTGAGCCGTGAGGTGACCCGGGTACGCACGATGACCACACCGCCGTCGACGAAATGGTTGACCGGGCGAATCGCGGGCAGTGCGTCGCGAGTGAACACCACGCGTCCGTAGGCGACGCCGGCCAGCAGCCGCAGCGCCTCCTCGCGGTCGATCTCGACCATTGTGCGGCCCGCTACGCCGCGGTCAGCGACACGGCCGTTCGAGGCGATCATGATCTCGGGCCGGGGCACATCGCGCGTGCATCCACCTGGCAACAACTTCGCTCTCCGGTCTTCACTCGACACCACGGCCTCCCATATCATCACCGAGTCCTACTGCCGGACAGGGCAGAAAGTCCCCGATCCGTCCTCTTCGCGCAGCCGGTCCCGGCGGCTCGGGCCGCACCGCCGTGAAGGCGCGTCACGGTCGGATCTCCTCGGGCCGGGACGCTCGCCGGATCCCGGCCCGCTCCCGCAGCCGCCGGATCTCCCGCTCGATGCCTTCGGCGAGCACGGCGATATCGGGAGCGGTGTCATAGTCTCCGGTGATACCGAAGGTCAGGTGGCCCGCGTAACTGAGGACCGCGACCGCCGTGCGCAACCGCATGGCGATCGGCATGGCAGGCAGAAGTTCCGACACCACACGCCCGCGCACGGTCAGCTGTTCACGCGGGCCGGGCACATTCGTCACCAGCGCCCCCACGGTTCGTTGCGGAAACCGTGCCAGCAGACGAAGACTCCACGCCAGGGGCGCGAACGGCAGCAAGCCCGCCAGCGCGAGCACCGATTTCTCCGCCTGCGCTTCGCCTCCCGACTTGTGCCGGTTCATCCGTTCCCGGATCGCCCTCAGCCGCTCCACCGGGTCGGCGACCTCGATCGGCAGGAACGGCAGCACCGCCGAAACTCGGTTGTCCAGTGTGTATTTCGCTTGTTCGGAGCGCATGGAGATCGGGACGAGGATACGCAGTTTGTCCGGAGACGGCCGTTCGTCGCGGCCGACCAACAGTTCACGATAAGCGGCGGCGACCGCGGCAAGGACGACATCGTTGACCGTGACGCCGAACACCGCGCCGATCTCATGGACATCCGACAGGGCGGCCCGGGCCACGACATACCGGCGCTGGCGTCCGATGGGGCCGTTCAGCGAGCACTCGGTGGCCGGCGACACGACGGCGGACAGCAGCGGCGCCAGACCGCGCGTCATGGCGACCACCGACCGCGGCACGACGACGGGTAGCCGCGACAGTTCTCGAACCAGATCCGGCCGGCGCACCTCGGTACGGCTCGGTGGCTCGGTCACCGGATCGTTCGGCTCCTCGGCCACGGCATCGCAGAAACTTCGAAACACCGAGATGCCGGATACGCCGTCCACCAGACTGTGATGCGCTTTGACCAGCAGTGCCCAGCGGTCCGCCGCGAGGTGTTCGACGACGACGCACTGCCACAGCGGATGGTCGCGATCGAGTCGCTCCTCGAGTTCCGTCGCCACCAATTCGCACAACGCGGCCTCGTCACCCGGCGCGGGCAGTGCGGTCCACCGAATATGGTGTGCGAGATCGAAATTGGGGTCGTCCTCCCACACCGGCGTGGCCAGGTCGAGCGGCGCCCGCCGCACCTTCTGGCGCAAGCGCGCGTTCCGCTGCACGCCCTTGGCGACTACGCCGCTCAGCTCGGACCTGCTCGGTGGGGCACCGGAGATGATCGCCACCGCGCCGATGCCGAGACTGATATGCCGGTCGGAGTCCTCCAGTTCCATGAAGCCGGAATCGAGGGGTCGTAGTTCTGTCATGGGGATGCTCATTCGAGTCGCTTCGTCTCTCCAGCATCGCGCGAAGCGTCGGTTCAGATGATGGCCGAAGGTCACCGAACGCAGGGCACTCCGGCCACGGCGCGCCCGTCGCCGGACCGGGACTCGGCCGTCGGCAGGCTTGGAAGCAACCCTCGACTCGGCGGCGTCACCAGGGGAAGAATCGGCGTATGCGAACCGTACTCATTCTCGGTGCGGGGTTCGGAGGGCTGGAGCTGGCCACCCGTCTGTCGGGTTCGCCGGCCGACGAACTCCGTGTCGTCATCATCGACCGAAACGACTCCTTCACCTTCGGCTTCGCCAAACTGGACATTCTGTTCCGTGACCTGCCCCCGGAGACAGCGCGGGTGCCGTATTCCCGCTTCACCCATCCGCGCGTCGAATTCCGACAGGAGGAGGTCACCGAGATCGACCCGAGAGCACGCCGCGTCCGTACCGACCAGGCGGTGTACGACCCCGACATCCTCGTCGTCGCGCTGGGCGCCGACTACGATCCCGGCGCCACCCCCGGCTTCGTCGAGGACGGCTACGAGTACTACTCGATCGACGGCGCCCGTCGCTTGCGCGAACGCCTGGCGGGTTTCGACGGCGGAGCCGTCGTCCTCGCGGTGCTGAGCGTCCCGTTCAAGTGCCCGCCCGCGCCCTACGAAGGCGCGATGCTCCTGCACGAAGCGCTCACCAGGCGCGGAATCCGGAACCGTACCCACATGCAGTTCTTCACCCCCATGGACGCACCGATTCCGGTGTCCGCGCAAACCTCCGCCGCCATCGTCGAAGCGCTGGCGCGGCGTGGCATCGCCTATTCGCCCGGGCGCCGGGTGCACGCGCTCGACCCGGACCGCCACATCGCGGTCACCAGGACCGGCGAGGTGCCCTACGACCTGTTCATCGGAATCCCGAAGCACCGGGTTCCCGCGGTCGTCGAGGTGTCGGGGCTCACCGAGGGTGGGACCGACGGCTGGATCGCCGTGGACCCGCACACCCTCGAGACGCCGTATCCGGGCGTCTACGCCCTCGGCGACTGCGCCGACGCGCCGGTTCCGCGGGCGGGCGTGTTCGCCGAGGACGCCGCCCGCACGGTCGCCGCGGGCATCGAGGCCGGGTTCGGCGGCTCGGCGCCGCAGGAACAGTATCGCGGGCGGGGCACCTGCCATATCGAGTTCGGAGGCGGGCTGGTCGGCAAGGTCGAGGCCGATTTCCTCTCCGGTCCCGCGCCGGTCGCACCGTTCAGCGTGCCCTCGGTGGAACTCGCCCGGGAGAAGGCCGCCGCCGCCGAGGCCCGGCTGCACCGCTGGTTCACCGGCTGACCGAGTCCTCACCGCCCGGCTCGCCCGCTCGCCACGCGCGGGTCAGCACCGCGGCGATCTCGGCCAGGCCGGACGCGACGGTCATTCGCCAGTGCGTCGTCGACACAGGATGGTTGTGCACGCGGCCGTCGACGACCTCGCTCCAGATCGACGCGCCGACACAGCCGGTCGGATCGTCGAGCGCGGCGGTGAAATAGAGGACATCTCCCCGGTACACCGGCGGGACGTAGGCGCCGCGCAGCGCGACCGAGTGCACCGCCGCGTCCAGGATCCGGGTGACGCGGTCGGAGCCGAACGACGCGAACGGCTCCGGAAGTTCGGTCATCTTCTGCGGCAGCGCGACCCAGTCCACCTCCGCGACGTTGCCGAGGTCGCCCGCCTGCTCACCCAGCAGGCCGCCGATCAACTCGGCCACCGGGACCTGGCCCGCGTCACCCGGCGGCGTGCCGGGCGGATCCGCCATGTAGCTGTCCATCACCGCGAGCAGCGCGACTGGCTCGCCTTCGCGTTGCAGCTGGACCGCCATCTCGTGCGCGATGACGCCGCCGAAGGACCAGCCGAGCAGATGGTAAGGACCGGTCGGTTGTTTCGCGCGGATCAGCTCGAGGTAGCGGCGGGCCCATTCCTCGATCGAATCCGGCATCACCTCATCGCCGGCCAGCACGGGCGTTTGCAGGCCGTAGAGCGGCCGTTCCGGGTCGAGGTAGGCGGCGAGGCCCGCATACGACCAGGAGATGCCCGACACGGGATGCACACAGAACAGCGGCGCGGCCGAACCGCCGGGACGCAGCGGCAGCAGCATGTCGAAGGCCGCCTCGGTCTGGACTTCGCCGCTCGCCCGGCGGGCCAGGTCGGCGACCAGTTCCGCGGGTGTGGGCGCGGTGAACACCCGCATCACCGGAATCCGGGTGCCCAGCGCGGAGGACAGCCGCAGAGTCAGCTTCGCGGCGAGCAGTGAGTTGCCGCCGTGCTCGAAGAAGTTGTCGTCCATGCCGAAGCGCTCGGCGCCGAGCACCGCGGCGAAGGCGGCCGCGACGGTCGCCTCCACGGGAGTGACAGCAGCGCGGAACTCGCGCGCGCGGAACGCCGGCGCGGGCAACGCCCGCTTGTCGAGCTTGCCGTTGGGGGTCAACGGGATGGCGTCGATCACCACGATCGCGGCGGGCACCATGTAGCCGGTCAGGTGTTCGGCCACCTGTTCGCGCAACTCGGCCGGGTCCGGCCGCGCCCCCGGTTCGGGCAGGACATAACCCACGAGCTGGTCACCGAGCGTCGGATCGGTCCGGACCAGCGCGACGGCCTGACGCACGCCGGAACACCGCACCAGCGCCGATTCGATCTCCCCGAGTTCGATCCGGAACCCGCGCAACTGCACCTGCTGGTCGCCGCGACCGGAGTAGGCGAGGCCGGCGTCGCCGCCGAACCGGTTCCAGCGCGCGAGGTCACCCGAGCGGTACATCCGCGATCCCGGCGGCCCGAAGGGATTCGCGACGAACCGCGTCGCGGTGAGCCCGGGCCGCCCCACGTAGCCGCGGGAGAGCTGACCGCCCGCGACATAGATCTCACCGGGCGTACCGACCGGCGCCGGTCGCAGACGAATGTCCAGCACGTGCGTGTCCAGCCCGGGCAGCGCTCGTCCGATCAGGCTGGCCGGGCTTTCCATCAGCTCCGCGCCGACGTCCAGGAAGGAGACGTGCACGGTGGTCTCCGTGATGCCGTACATGTTGACCAGTCGCGGCGATTCCCCCGGACGACGCTCACGCCAGCGTCGCAGGTGCCGCAGATCCAGCGCCTCACCGCCGAAGATCACATACCGCAGCGCGAATTCGCCGGACGCGGCCGAGGCGTCCCGATCGGCTTCGACCAGTTGACAGAATGCCGACGGCGTCTGGTTCAGCACCGTCACCTGCTCGCGAATCAGCAGCTCGCGGAACAATTCCGGTGAGCGCGAGGTCGCGTAGTCGACCACGACGACGGTGCCGCCGGTCACGAGCGCGCACCACAGCTCCCACACCGAAAAGTCGAACGCGAAGGAGTGGAACAACGTCCAGACGTCGTGCTCGCCGAATTCGAACAGCGGCCGCGCCTCGGTGAACAGTCGCACCGCATTGCGATGCGTCACGCCGACACCCTTCGGCACGCCCGTCGAACCCGACGTGTAGATGACGTAGGCGAGATTGTCCGGCAGCAGCGGCGACGCCCGGTCGGCGTCGGTGATCGGATCGTCGGCGAACTCCGCCGTCTGCTCCAGCAACACGGTGGGCAGGTCGGTGTCCGGGATGGCGGAGCGCTCGGCGGCGGTGGTCAGCACGCACACCGGTGCCGCGTCGGCGAGCACGAACGCCAGCCGCTGCGCCGGATAGCCGAGGTCGATCGGCAGGTACGCGGCACCGGCGGCCAGCACTCCGAGCAACGCGACCGGTAGGTCCTCGGTGCGCGGGATCGCCACGGCGACCAGGGTTTCCGGCCCCGCTCCGGCGGCGATCAGCGCGCGGGCGATTCGATTCGCGCGCTTGTACAACGCGCCGAAACTCAGTGTGGTGGCACCGAACCGGACGGCCTCCGCCTCCGGCCTGCGCCGTGCCTGCTCGCCGATCAGCTCGGGCAGGGTCGCCACCGGTTCGGTCCCGGCCCGCGCCTCGTGCGCGACCGCCGGGCAGTGTTCGCTCTCGTCGAGGATGTCGATGTCCCACACCCGCGCCGAGGGATCTTCGGCGACCGCGGACACGATGCGCTCGAACCGGCGCGCGAAGGCGCGGACGGTCGATTCGTCGAACAGGTCCGTGGCGTAGGTGAAGGTCACCGCCGATTCCGTCCGGCCGTCGCCGCACGCCCGCGGCTCGACGACCACTTGCACATCGAATTTGGCCGTGATCTCGCCGTTGTCGACGGCGGTGACCGTCAGATCCGGCAACTCCAGGGTGGGCTGCTCGAGGTTCTGGAACGACAGCATCACCGGAAACAGCGAGGTGCGCGCTCCGCTGCGCGCGGGATCGGCCTCCTCGACCACTCGCTCGAAAGGAACGTCCGCGTTGGCGAAGGCCGAGACGGCGACTTCACGGGAGCGCTGGACGAGATCGTGGAACCGCACGTCGGGGTCGACGTCGACGCGCAACGCCAGCGTGTTGACGAACATCCCGACCAAGTCGTCCAGCGCATGTTCGCCCCGCCCGGCCACCGGGGTCCCGATGACGACGTCCGTGGCGCCGCAGAGGCGTCCGATCAGCGTGGCGAGGGCCGCGTGCACCACCATGAACAGCGTCGCGTTGTGCTCGCGCGCGATGCCGGTCAGCCGCTCGTGTACCCGCGCCGGGATCGTGCAGCCGGTCGACGCGCCGCGCGTCGAGGCTGTCGACGAGCGCGGGCGATCGGCTGGCAGTTCCAGCGGTCCGGTGAGCCCGGACAGCTGCCCGCGCCAATACGACAGCTGTTGCGCCGCAACGGAATACTCGTCGTCCTCGGATCCGATCGTGCCGTGCTGCCAGATCGCGTAATCGGCGTACTGCACCGGCAGCGGCGACCAGTCCGGCGCGCCGCCGCCGAGCCTGGCCACGTAGGCGGTCACCAGGTCGCGGGCCAGCGGCGCGAGCGACGACCCGTCCGCCGAGATGTGGTGGGTCACGATGACGAGCAGATGATCTGGGCCCGAGGTGAACAGCCGCAGGCGCACGGGCGCGTCCGCGGTCACGTCGAAGCCCGCGGACATCAGCGCGTCCACCATGGCCGCGGCATCCGTGACACCGTGCTCGATCACGATGCCGTCGGGAAGGACCGCATCGGTCGGAAGGATCTCCTGATACGGCTGCCCGTCGGCGTCGACCGGGTAGCGGGTGCGCAGCACCTCGTGCCGTTCGATCACGTCGGCGAGCGCGTGGCGCAGCGCGGACAGATCGAGAGTGCCGGTCAGCCGGACGGCGAAGGGCATGTTGTAGGCGGGCGAGTCCGGCTCGATGCGGTTGAGCAACCACATCCGCTGCTGCGCAGGCGACAGCGGGATGCGATCCGGTCGTCGCACTCGCGCCAAGGGCGCGCGAGCCACGCCCGTCCCACCGGCGACCACCCGCGCGGCGAGTGCCCACACCGCGGGCGCCTCGAACAGATCCCGCACGGTGACCCGCGATCCGAGCGCCTCGTTGACCCGTGCGACGGCCCGGGTGGCGAGCAGCGAATTGCCGCCGAGCGCGAAGAAGTCGTCGTCGATGCCCGCTCGCTCGACGCCGAGCAGTTCGGCGAACACCTGCGCGACGGCCTGTTCGGCGGGGTTGCGCGGCGCTCGGAACGCCGTGGTCTCGATGGCGGGCTCGGGCAGCGCTGTGCGATCGAGTTTCCCGCTCGCGTTCAGCGGCAGCGCCGCCAGCTCCACCAGCGCGGACGGGATCATGTACGCGGGCAGGACCGCCGACATCCCGGCAACGAGTTCGCCATGATCGATGACCTGCCCCGGACGCGCGACGACATAGGCCGCCAGCCGATCTCCCGACGGCGATGCCACCACCGCCGCGACCGCTTGGCTCACCGACGGCTGCGCGAGCAGCGCCGTCTCGATCTCACCGAGTTCGATGCGCTGGCCGCGGAATTTCACCTGGAAGTCGGTGCGCCCGAGGTATTCCAGGCGTTGCGGCTCGTCCGCGCGAGGCGCACGCCAGACCGCCAGGTCGCCGGTGCGGTACATCCTGGTTCCGCGGCCGAACGGGTTGGCGACGAAACGGTCCGCGGTCAGCGCCGCTTGCCGCACGTATCCGCGGGCCAGCTGTTCGCCGGCCAGGTACAGCTCGCCCGGTACCCCGGCCGGAACCGGCCGCAGGCGCGAATCCAGCACGTATACCTGGGTATTCCACTGCGGCTGCCCGATCGGCACCGTCACATCGTCGCCCGTTCCGGCGGGCCGGTACGTCACCGAGACCGCCGCCTCGGTGGGTCCGTACAGGTTGTGCACCTGTGCGCCGGAGACCGCGCGGACCGCGCGCACGGTCTCCGGCGGCAGAGCTTCCCCGATGACGAACAGATCCCGCAGTGTCGCGAGACTTTCCGCCGTCGCATGGGCGGCGAACTCGGTCAACATGGAGGGCACGAAATCGGTGACCGTCACACGGTGCGCGGCGACGGCCGCGGCGAGGTAGGCGGCGTCACGATGCCCGTCGTGGTCGGCGAGCACGAGTTTCGCGCCCGCGCGCAACGGCATCAGGTAGCCCCACAAGGAGACGTCGAAGGTCGCCGCGGTCTTCTGCAGGTATACGTCCCGCGGGCCCATGGGGTACTGGGCGAGCATCCACTCGATCTGGTTGTCGATCGCGGCGTGCGAGACCGCCACACCCTTCGGACGCCCGGTCGAACCGGACGTGAAGATCACATAGGCGGGGTGCTGCGGCAGCACCGCCCGCCTCAGTTCGTCGGAACGAATCGCAGCTCCCGAGCGCTGGTCCGCGCCGAGGGCGTCCAGGGACAGGACGGCGACATGATCGGGTATCGGGATCGCGTCGGCGGAAGTGGTGAGCACGCAGACCGGTTTCGCGACCTCGAGCACGTGCGCGATCCGCTCGGCGGGGTGATCGGGGTCGAGCGGTACGTACGCGCCACCGGCGGTGAGGATCGCGTACATGCCGACCACGAGATCCACCGACCGCCGGACCGCGAGCGCCACAAGGGTTTCCGCGCCGACGCCGTGATCGGCGAGTACCCGGGCGAGCCGGTTGACCCGCTCGTCGAACTCGCGGTAGGTCAACTGCGTATCCGCGTGGACGACCGCTATCTCGTCCGGGTGCCGGGCTACCGCACGCCGGTACCCGTCGAGCACCAGCCCCGCCGCGATCGGGTGCCGGGTGTCGTTCCACCCGGCCAGGATCGCGGCGCGCTCCGCGGAATCGAGCAAGTCGATCTCCCCGACCGCCCGATCCGCCGAATCCGCGACGGCCGCGAGGATCACGCACAGCCGCCGGGCGAATCCCGCCACCGTGGCCTCGTCGAACAGGTCGGTGGAATAGGTGAACGCGGCCGAGATGCCCAGCGGCGTCCGCTCGTCCTCGTGCGGCACCATGGTCAGCTCGAGGTCGAATTTCGCCAGCGGCAGCGCGAAGTCCACCGCGGAAACCCGCAGCCCGGGCAGTTCCAGTGTCGTCGGCGCGAAGTTCTGGAAGGTCAGCATGGTCTGGAACAGCGGGTGATGCGCGCTCGACCGCACCGGGTCGAGCTCCTCCACCAGGCGTTCGAATGGCACGTCGGCGTGGCCGAAGGCCTCGATATCCCGCCTGCGCACCTGCTCGAGCAGCTCGGTGAAGCTGTGGCCGGGGTCGATCTCGGTACGCAGCGCGAGGGTGTTGACGAACATGCCGATCAGGCCGTCCACCGTGGCCTCGCCACGACCGGCCACCGGCGCGCCGACGGTGATGTCGCGGGTGTTCGACAGCCGGGCCAGCAAGACCGTGTACGCGGCGTGCGCGACCATGAACAACGTCGCGTCGTGGCGGTGTGCCAGCCGGTCCAGTGCGGCGTGCACCGCCGCGTCGATCTTGAATTCGTGGGTGGCGCCGCGACCGGAGAACACCGCGGGGCGCGGCCGGTCGGCGGGTAGGTCCAGCCGTTCCGGCAGGTCCGCCAGCCGCTGCCGCCAGAAACCGAGCTGGCGGGCGAGCGTCGAGTCCGGATCGCTCTCGGCGCCGAGCATCTCGCGCTGCCACAACGTGTAGTCCGCGTACTGCAAGGGCAACGGCTGCCAAGCGGGAGCGTGGCCCTCGGTCCTGGCCGAGTACGCGCTCATCAGATCGGCGGTCAGCGGGCCCATCGAGGAGCCGTCGGCGGCGATGTGGTGGACCACGCCGACCAGCACGTGCTCGGACTCGCTCGAACGCAGCAGACGCAACCGGAGCGGCGGCGCGGCCGTGACATCGAAGCCCTCGACCACCGCGGCCACCGTGTGCTCGAGGACTTCGGCTTCGGCGACGTCGAGCACCGGCAGCTCGGGCACCGCGCCCGGCTCCGACAGCGCGTGCACCCGCTGGCTGCCCGTCCCGTCGCGCTCCGGATAGCTGGTCCGCAGCACCTCGTGCCGCTCGACCAGATCTCGGATCGCCGCCCGCAGCGCGTCCACGTCCAGCTGTCCGCTCAACCGCACCGCCAGCGGGATGTTGTTGCTCGCCGCGGCCGGGTCGAACCGATTGAGGAACCACATCCGGCGCTGTGCGTACGACAGCGGCACCCGGTCCGGTCGCGCCATCGGTCGCGGCGCCGGGTGGGTGACTCGAGCCAGTTCGTTCAGGCGTTCGGCCAGTTTCGCCACCACCGAGGCCTCGAACAACAGCGCGACCGGAACGCGGACGCCCAGCGTGGTACCGAGCCGCGCCGCGGCCTGCGTCGCGATCAGCGAATTGCCGCCCAGTTCGAAGAAGTCGTCGTTGGCACCGACCCGGGCGGTTTCGGAGTCGCCCGGCGGGAGGAGCAGCGCGGCGAAGACGTCGGCGACCACATGCTCGGTCGGCGTGGCGGGCGCACGGAACTGCCTGGTGTTGAGCACCGGCTCCGGCAGCGCGGCGCGATCCAGCTTGCCGACCGGTGTCAGCGGGAGTTCGTCGAGCACCGTGATCGCGGCCGGAATCATGTATGCCGGAAGGGTTTTCGCCAGCAGATCGGCCAATTCGGCGGTGTCGAGCGCCACCCGGACGCTGCCGTCCGGGCCGGTCGCCGCTCGTGGCAGCACGTAGGAGACCAGCGCGGTGGCGCCGGACGGCAGTGTCGTGCCGAGTGTCGCGGCGTAGTCGACGTCGGGGTGGGCGGTCAGCGCGTTGTCGATCTCGCCGAGTTCGATCCGCAGCCCTCGGATCTTGACCTGGAAGTCCACCCGCCCGTGGTGTTCGAGGTGTCCCGCCGAGTCGCGCCGCACCAGATCGCCGGTGCGATACATGCGGGAGCCGGGTGCCGCCGCGAACGGATTGGCGACGAATCGGTCCGCGGTCAGCCCGGGGCGTCCGAGGTACCCCTGCGCCAGCGCCGGTCCGGACAGATACAGCTCGCCGATCACGCCGGTGGGCACCATCCGCAGCCGCGCGTCCAGCACGTGGACGCCCAGCCCCGGGACCGGAGTGCCGATATGGGTCGCGCCGCCCGCACACAGCGCCTCGGTGCCGGTGGCGAAGATGGTGGTCTCGGTGGGGCCGTAGACGATATAGAAGGACCGAGCGCCGGTCGCCCACCGTGCGGCCAGCTCGGGGCCCACACGCTCCCCGCCGCACAGGATGGCCCTGAGGTCGTCGAGCCCGGCCGGCTCGATGGATTCCAGGGCTCCCGGGGTGATGCACAGATGCGTGACCCGCTCGCGCCGCAGCAGATCGGCCAGTTCGGCGCCGCCGAACACCGTGGGCGGCGCCACGACCAGCGTCGCGCCCGCCGAGAAGGCGAGCAGCATCTCGATCACCGAGAAGTCGAAGCTCGGCGTGCACAGATGCGAGACGCGTGATGCCCGGCTCACCGCCCGGGCGGCGATCTCGTGCTCGACCAGGCCCGCGAGACCGGCGTGGGTGACCGCGACGCCTTTCGGCTTGCCCGTCGAGCCGGAGGTGTAGATCAGGTAGGCGAGGTGCTGTTCGGTGAGGGGACGAAGCCGGTCCAGGTAGCAGATCGAATGGCCGGGCGCGGCGGCGACCTTCTCCCGGTGCGCTTCGGAATCGAGTTCGATCCACGTCATGCCGGGCGCGACGAGTGCCGCGCGATGCGCCGAGGTGGTGAGGCCGACGACGGCGCCACAGTCGGCGATCATGTGCGCGATTCGATCCGCCGGATAGGAGGGATCGACGGGCACGTAGGTGGCACCGGTCTTCGCGACCGCCCACACCGCGAGCACCGACTCGATCGAGCGGGTGACGGCCACCGCGACGAAGTCTCCCGGCCCTACGCCGAACCCGATCAGGTAGCGGGCCCATCGCGACGACATCTCGTCCAATTCCCGGTAGCTGAGCTCACGCTGGTCCACGGGATCGCCGGTGGGATCGTACCGGAGGGCCGCCGAGTCGAACGCCGTGTCGACCGCGGCCGTGAGCAGTTGCGGGAACAGAAGATTGCGTGCTCGTGAATGCTGGGTGCGACGTGCGGAACGGCGTGTCGGGGTCATGCGGCGGCGAGTTCACTCTCTGGTCGATCATCGTCCGCTCCGGCTATGGAGCCAGAAGCGGTGCCTCAAATGCGTGAACCATGACCCGAGCGTGCAGAACGGACCTTAGCGAACACCGATCGGATCGGCGCGCCGAGGTTGGTAAAGGTCCTAGGATTACCCGCACCCGCTTTGGGCTATGACATGGTGTGATGTGAAAAACATTCGTTTGGGCACCACCCATCAACACTATTCATTGTGCCGCAAATCACTATGCAAGGCTTTCGGCTATGACGCATGGGGCGCGGTCTCCCCGAGCTGCCATGCGCCGATACCGGCGCGAGCGCGCAACACCGATCCTTCGACCGCGAGCGAGGAGCAACCGTGCAGACACCATCGATCCATGTGGCCTCCCTACGGAAGGGTGAGCAGATCCACCGCAGCGAACTCGGCTCGCTCACCCGGCTCACCGCCGACAGCTTCCCGATCCTCAGCGGGCTCTCGATCAAACGCCTGACGCTCGCGCCCGGCGCGATCCGCGAACCGCACTGGCACGCCAACGCCACCGAACTCACCTATTGCACCGCGGGCCGGGCCCTGGTCTCGGTCTTGGACGACGGCAGCCGATTCTCCTCGTTCCTGGTGAGCGCGGGCGAGATGTTCCACATCGACTCCGGCGCGCTGCATCACGTGGAGAACGTCGGCGATACCGAGGCCGAGTTCATCCTCGCCTTCCGCCACGAACGACCGGAGGACTTCGGATTCAGCGCGAGCCTCGGCGCGATGACCGATTCGGTGCTCGGCAACACCTACGACCTGCCCGCCGAGGACTTCGCGAAGATCCGGCGCGACACCACAGCGAAACTCGTCGTGCGACGCGAGGGCGAGCCCGACATCCCGTGCACCGCCCGCTACGGCGATCCGCACCACTTCGCGATCGAGGCGATGCCCGCCCCGGTGGACTCGCCGGTCGGTTCCGCGCGCACCGCCCGCGCCCAGTTCTGGCCCGCATTGCGTGACATCTCGATGTACTCGCTGCGGGTGCGCGAAGACGGCATGCGTGAACCGCACTGGCATCCGGTGACCGCCGAAATGGGCTACGTCCATCGCGGCTCGGCGCGAATGACGATCATGGATCCGGACGGCACCTTGGACACCTACATCGTGCGCGAAGGCGAGGTGTACTTCGTCCCGCGCGCCTACCCGCACCACATCGAAGTCGTCGACTCCCCCGAGATCCACCTGCTGATCTTCTTCGACCAACCCACGCCCGCGGACATCGGCTACCGCGCCTCGATGAGCGCCTATTCCAGGAAAGTGCTCGCCGCGACGTTCGGCGTCGCCCTGGACGCTCTTCCCGACCTGCCCTTCACGCCGAGCGATCCGTTGATCGTCACGCGGAACAACGCACTCGTCCGGTAGTCGCGGCGCGGCGTCGACCGCCCGCGACGTCGACGCATTCGCTGCCAATTGATCGTCAGGTAATTTACCATCGAGTCAATTCAGCGGACGGAGCGCGGCGATGGCGACGAAATCGTGGTGGGGTTGGGGCAACCGGGAGGACGCGGTCACCGGGACCGAGCGGAAGGTCCTGACCGAACGCGTGGCGGCACTGCTGCCGAAAGCCGAGTTGACCGTGCACGAGGCGCCGGACCTGACGTCGTTGAGCGTGCCTCCGCCACGCGTCCGGGTGCCGGACGCGTTGACCCCCTTGGCCTCCGAAGACCTCGGCGACCGGGTCGCACACGGCCATGGGCAGGCATTCCGCGATGTGGTGCGCAATCTGCTCGGCCGCGTCGACCACGTACCCGACCAGGTGTTGCGGCCGCGGACCGAGCAGGACGTCCTCGACATCCTGGACTGGTGCGCGAGCGCGGGCGTCGCCGTGGTGCCGTTCGGCGGCGGAACGTCGGTGGTGGGTGGTGTCGAACTCCGCGGCGCCGACGCCTACGCCGGGTCGGTGTCGCTGGACACCGGCCGCCTGAGTCGGATCGTCGAACTCGACCGCACCAGCCGAGCCGCACGAATCCAAGCGGGCATACTCGGCCCAGCGCTGGAAGCGGCATTGCGGCCGGATGGTCTGACGCTGCGACACTTTCCGCAGTCGTTCGAGTTCTCCACGCTCGGCGGCTGGCTGGCCACCCGGGCGGGCGGGCACTACGCGACCGTCTACACCCACATCGACGACATGGTCGAATCGCTACGGGTGGTCACACCGGCCGGGATCAGCGAATCCCGCAGGCTGCCCGCGTCCGGCGCGGGTCCGTCACCCGATCGGATGTTCCTCGGCTCGGAGGGCATCCTCGGCGTCATCACCGAAGCGTGGATGCGCTTGCAGGATCGTCCGCGCTGGCGGTCCGGGGCGTCGGTGGTGTTCGGCGACTACAGCGCGGCCGTGGCCGCGACGCGCGCCATCGCCCAGTCCGCGTTGTATCCGGCGAACTGCCGGCTGCTGGATCCGGTGGAGGCGTTCATCAACGCGGGCACCAGCGCGACGGGCGGGGTGCTCGTCCTCGGCTTCGAGTCCGCCGACCATCCCGTCGACGAGCCGATGCGTCGTGCGGTGCAGATCTGCCGCGAGCACGGCGGCACGATTCCGGACGGGGTCCGCACCACCGATTCCGCCGAAGACTCGGCGCGCACGGGCGCGGCCGACGCGTGGCGCTCGGCGTTCCTCCGCATGCCCTACCAGCGCGACGCGCTCGCCGCCCAATCCATGATCGTCGAGACCTTCGAAACAGCCTGCACCTGGGACCGTTTCGAGGCCCTGCGAGCGGCGGTGCGGGAAGCGACCACGGACGCGTTCCGATCCGCCGGTGTGACCGGTGTTTCGACCTGCCGGTTCACCCATGTCTATCCGGACGGACCCGCGCCGTACTTCGGCATCTACGCCGCGGGCCGGTGGGGACGGACCGTCGAGCAATGGGACGAGATCAAGACGGCCGTGTCGGAGGCGCTGCACCGCAACGGCGCGACCATCACGCACCATCACGCCGTCGGCCGCGACCACCGCCCCTGGTACGACCGCCAGCGACCCGAACCTTTCGCCGCGGCGCTGCGCGCGGCCAAATCGGCACTCGATCCCGCGGGCATCCTCAATCCCGGTGTGCTGATCGACCCGGTCGTACACCGGGCCACCGGGGAGGACCGGTGAGCAGGCCGGGCACCAAGGGCGTGCCGCGCGAGCGGCGGGAAGAGCAGATCCTCGACATCGCCACCACCGAATTCGGCGAACGCGGCTACGCCAAGGCTTCGGTCGCCGAAATCGCCTCGGCCGCAGGCGTGTCCAAGCCGCTCGTGTACGCCTACTTCGGCTCCCGCGACGCACTGCACGCGGCTTGCGTGCACCGCGCCGGGAAGAGCTTGGTCGACGCGGTCGCGGCGGCCCAGTCCACGCATGGTGCGCACGACCGGGCGCTGGCGACACTGACCGGGATCTTCCACGCACTGGACGGACGCACCCAGAACTGGAAGATCGTCTACGACCCCACACTGCCACGTCCGGGTGCGGCCTTCGCGGTGGCCCGGCATTATCGGGATGCCTTGAACGGCATGGGCTCGGCAGGGGTATCGGAGATTCTGGCCGATGCCGGCATCTCCGATCCCGGCGATCACTCGCTGCTGCTGGCGCTGTGGTTCAGCATCGTGTCCACCACCATCTCGTGGTGGAGCGACCATCCCGACCACACGCCCGAGGACATGACCCAGCGCTGCCTGCGCCTGTTCACCACGGTCCGTGGAACGACCACTCGACGGACCTGATCGCGGTCGCCTTGCGTCGCAATGCAACACCTCGTCGCGGGCGACGCGTTGCGCGCGGAACAAGCGGACATGCGCCGCACGCCGGCGGGCGTGAGCGGCTGCCCACCCGCGACGTGCACGGCGCGACGGAAGATACCGACGACGACCGCGCGCCCGTCGGTGACGGAAGTTTCGCGCTCAGACGCTCGGGGTCAGTGCACGGAGAGGTTTGTCGAGTTCACGGCGGTAGAAGTCCAGGAAGCCGTCGGGGTCGGGACCGGCGTTCTGCATCACGAGATGGTCGAAGCCCGCATCGGTGTACTGCTGGGCGGCATCGAGATAGCGGGCCGGGTCCGGCCCGCAGGCGAAGTTGTCGAGGACGTCTTCGAGCCGGACGGTGGTGGTCGCCGCGGCGAAATTGACCGGGTTCGGCAACTCGCTCATCACCTTCCAGCCCGTCAGGGCCCAGCGGGTGGTATCGAGCACCGCCTTCGCCGCCGTTTCCTCGTCGGGCGCCCACGCCATGCCGACTTCCGCGTATCGGGGGCCCGCGCCGCCCGACGCGCGGTAGCGCTCGACGATTTCGGACTCGGGCTCGGTCGCGAACAGGCCGTCGCCGAGTTCCGCGGCGATGCAGGCCGCCTCCAGCCCACCGCTGGCGACGGCGATGGGCGGGAGGGTCTCGGGCAGATCGAAGACCCGTGCGTCGGAAAGGCTCAGGAATTCCCCGTCGTAGGAGTGATAGCCGCCGCTCCAGAGCAAGCGGATGATCTCGATGGCCTCGCGCAGCATGCGATGCCGGATGCGTACGGGCGGGAATTCCCGGCCGACGACATGCTCGTTGAGACGTTCACCAGAACCGACACCGAGGGTGAAGCGGTTGCCGGACAAGATCGCCAGAGTGGCTGCCGCCTGCGCGACGATCGCGGGGTGGTATCGCAGAATGGGGCAGGTCACTCCGGTCGCGAGCTCGATCCGCTCGGTCTTCGCCGCGATGGTTCCGAGCACTGTCCAGGCGAACGGTGAGTGCCCTTGGTTGTCCAGCCAAGGATGGAAGTGGTCACTGATCTCAACGAAGTCGAAACCCGCCTCTTCCGCCCGAACGGCTTGCCGGACAAGCTCGTTCGGACCGAATGCCTCGGCCGCCAGTTTGTACCCGATGCGCATCGCCACCTCCTGGTTCGACTGGGAGCGTCCGGCCACCGCGCGAACCGGCTCTTGGCGCGCGTACCCGGCATGCGGCGGTGAAAACGTCGCCGCGCCCCGGGCGGTGCCGGGGCAACGGGCTACCGCGTCATTCGGCCGACCGGCGACAAAGCGCTACCCGGTCGGTTCACTCACGAGTCGGCCAGTAACTGGCAGCGTGCCGGCCCTGCGGCACATAGGTGTTCTCGTCGTCGACTTCCGTGACACCCAGGTGCAGCAGTAGCAGCACCGTCACCAGGCTGATGCTCACGATCAGCGGGGTGAGCAACTGCGTCGCGCCGGCCCCGGAAGGTGCGTGCATGTGCTCGGCTTCGTGCACGTGCATCGCGAGCATGCCCGTGTAGTGCATGCCGGACACCGCGACACCCATGACCGCCGCCGCGCCGACGGTGACGAGCGTGCTGCGGGTGTGCAGCGTGAACCACAACGCGGCGGTCGCCGCGACGACGGCGATCACCATGGACAACGCGACGATCCGTCCGTCGTAGCCGATCATCGCGTCGGATTTCATGGCGTACATGCCCGCGTAGTGCATCGCGCCGACGCCCAGACCGGTCACCCCGCCGCCGGCCAGCAGTCCCACCGGTCCCAGCGCTCGCTGGTGTGCGATGCGCAGTCCGATCCACACCACCACCATGGCGATCACGGCGCTGAGCAGGGTGATCGGAACGTCGTACCGGATCGTCGCCCCCTCGATGGCGAAGCCGAGCATCGCGATGAAGTGCATGACCCAGATGCCGGTGCCGCCGATCGCGACCGCCGCGGCGATCAGCCAGCCGTCGCGTGCGGACCCGGTACGAGATCTGGCCACGCATCGAAGTCCCAGCAATGATCCGGTGAACGACATGACGTAGGCGACGATGGGCGTAAGCCATCCGTGACTGAAGTGGTCGATTTCCAGCACGCGACACTCCCTCGCTGGATAGATTCGAGCCATCGGCGACGCGAAGCCCGGATCTCACATAGTGAAACTGCAGGTAGATAGTTTAGAGTACTACTATCCTCTTTATAAACATAGGATGAGTTCCAAATAGCGGGAAGTGCGCTGGTAGGCCATCGAAGCGACGGCGCTTCGGCCCACAGCGCCACCTCCGCGCGTAAGGGCGCTCGACAGCTAGTATCTGGCTTCCACGTGACGGCAGCACGACCCGTATCCCACTCACCGGACCCGTGGCCGCCGGTACCGGTCATCCGGCATCCGGCATCCGGCATCCGGCATCCGGCATCCGGCATCCGGCATCCGGCATCCGAGCGGTAGCCGAACTTCGAAGGGCCGTATCGGTCAACCGGACTCCTGGTCGGATGCACGTGCGAATGCGATTTCGGCACGGCGGCCGAATTTTTCGGAAGCCGAGCGCGGGCACAATCGCAGTTAACGCCCAAGTCCGGACGCGACGGCCGGCCTCCGCCCCCGATGACCCACTCCGGCAGAGACCTTCACGCCCTCGTATCCCCCGGGATCGTCGTGGCGAGGCCAGCATGAACGCGACGATAGGGAACGCCGATTCCGGCGCTGCCGCGGCGGCGCAACGGAGCGAGTCCGGCCGGCGAGCACGCCCAATCGCGACTTCTGGCGAACTTTCAGCGTTTCTCCGTATATCTCACCTGGGTAACAGCGTATGGTCGCGCTATGCCGACAGCGACGTCGATCGACACCGGAGCCGAACACCTCGCCTGCTGGGTCACCGTCGTGGGGGAACGTCTACACCAGTTGCCGACAGCAAACCCGCATATCCTGCTCGCCCACGCGATGAGCGGGTTCCTCGCGATCGGACGGGCGAGCATGGCCCTGCTGACCACCTCCGCCAATCCGACCGACATCCGAGACCACGATCTCGTCTTCGAGATCACGGCCGACGCCGAACGCTGGCTCACCGACGCGGCGACCGAACCGATCGTCAACCAGGTCACCGACCGCGGCGAGCACATTCAGCGCTATCTCAGTCCCGCCGCGCTCGACACCGTCGCGAAAGCACGCCTGCGACGCTGCGCGCAGGCTACCGCGATTCATACCCGCGATCTGCTGACCGGGATCGACGCCGACCCGGCCGCGTCGGAGGAGATCCGCGATCTCGCCCGTGATCTCGCCGCGCGAGCGAACGTCATCGCCACCGTCTACGCCGACGACCCGCAGCAGCTGCTTTCGATGGCCCGGCAGGCGACTCGGTAGCCGACCACTCCGGGAGGTCCGCGAGTACGGGTCACGCCCGATACTCGGGTGCGGCACGCGACCAGCGGCGCGTTCACATCGAGGCCGCGATGATCGACAATGGTGACATGGCGACGGTGCTGCTCGGCGGCGACGTCATGCTGGGCCGGGGTGTCGACCAGATCCTGCCGCATCCCGGCGACCCGAGGCTGCGCGAACGGTACGTCAACGACGCACGAACCTACGTGGAGCTGGCCGAGCGCGCGCACGGCGAGTTCACTCATCCGGTCGGATACCGGCACTTGTGGGGTGATGTGCTGCCGCTGCTCGCCCAGCTCGACCCCGAGGTGCGGTTGCTCAACCTGGAGACGTCGATCACCGCCGACGGCGCGTTCGCTCCCGCGAAGGGCATTCATTACCGGATGCATCCGGACAACGTGCCCGCGTTGACCGCGATCGCACCGGTGGTCTGCGCGCTGGCCAACAATCACGTCCTCGATTTCGGAATTCCCGGGCTCGCCGACACCCTCGAAGCGCTCGACGCCGCGCATATCGACCGCGCCGGCGCGGGGGCCGACCTCGCGGGCGCCCGTGCCCCCGCCACGGTGGAACTCGCCGACGGCCGTCGCGTGGTGATCGTGTCGGTCGCCGCCGGATCCAGCGGTGTTCCGGAATCCTGGTCGGCACGGCGCGACCGGCCGGGCCTGTGGCGAGTGGGCTACTCCCCCGGCGCCACGGCGGCCGATGATGTCGCCGCCGAGGTGGCGGCGCACAAGCGGGACAACGACATCGGCATCGTTTCCGTGCATTGGGGGCCGAACTGGGGCTACGACGTGACGCGAACCGAAACACAGTTCGCACACCGATTGATCGACGCCGGAGTCGACGTGGTGCACGGGCACTCCGCGCATCATCCGCGTCCGATCGAGATCTACCGTGGCAAACCGATCCTCTACGGGTGCGGCGACGTCATCGACGACTACGAAGGCATCCGCGGCCACGAGCGGTACCACACCGATCTGCATCCGCTGTATCTCGTGGCGGTGGACCACGGTTCGGTGGAGGTCCGGCTGATTCCACTGCAGGTGCGGCACATGCGCCTGGAATGGGCCCCGCGCACGGAATCCCGTTGGCTCTGCGCCAAACTCGAAGACATCAGCCGCGGTTTCGGCACCCGCGTCGCGCCCGGAACCGACGACCTCCCCGTGGTGTTCAGTGGCGCACGACGGTGAGATGGCGGAGGAACCACGCTACCGCCGAGTCGGCGACTTGTTCGAGCGCACCGGGTTCCTCGAACAGGTGTGTCGCGCCGGGAACGATGTCCAGCTCACTCGGGCACGGCATCCGTAACTGCGCCTCCCGATTCATCTCCAGCACCCATCGATCGTTGCCACCCACGATGAGCAGTGTCGGTGCGCGGACCGAGCCCAACCGCGAACCGGCCAGATCCGGACGACCGCCACGGGAGACGACCGCCGCGATCTCGGTGCCCGGTTCGGTCGCCGCCCACAGTGCCGCGCCCGCGCCGGTGCTCGCCCCGAAATATCCGGTCGGCAGGCCACCGAGCTCCGGCCGCGTCCGCAGCCAGTGCGTCACCTCGACCAGCCGGTGAGCGAGCAACTGGATGTCGAACACGCGGGCGCGGTCGCCTTCCTCCTCGACGGTCAGCAGATCCACCAGCATCGTCGCGAATCCCGCCTGGTTGAGGACCTCGGCGACGAACCGGTTGCGCGGACTGCGCCTGCCGCTGCCGCTGCCATGGGCGAAGGCGATCAACGCGGTGCGCTCCGGCGGCACAGCCAGCACCCCGGCCAGTCGGGTGGACTCCGACGGCACGATGACCTCTTCTGTCCGCGTCGGGGACGGGTGTGCGGACGGCATCGAACACCTCCTGTTATCCGGCGTACCCGATCGAGTCGGTCGCACGCAAGGGGGGAAGGTCCTTCGTCCGCACAATGGGCGTGGCGCCGTCAGCGGAACGTCGCGCCGAGGTACTCGGTCAGATCGTCGATCGAGGACGCCCACCCCGCGTAACCGAGGTATCCGTCGGGACGCACGACATACGCGGCTGCGCCGGTGGCACCGTAGGCCTTCGCGAAATCGGCGTCACGGTCGCGGACGACCGGCAGCAGCGTATCGTCGACCCGCGCTCCGGGTGCGGCGAGCAGGTACACGTCCAGGTGCCGGTGCGCTCGGCGGCGCGCCGCTGCGGCAAGATCGGCCAGCGCCCCGATTTCGGTCCCGGCGCTGTCGTCGGCGTAGAGCAGGAGGGTGTGATCGGTCCGTCCGAACAGCGCGAACAGGCGGATCGGAAAGGTGACCGCGCCGCGGACCAACCCGGCGGCGTCGGGAGCGCGCAGTCCCGCCCGCAGACCCGGCCAGCGGTCGGCCGCGCGCGCCACGATCGGGCTGTCGCGGTAGTCGATCAGCAGTTGCGCCTCACGCCGGATGACGAAATCCAGGTCCGACTCCCCGGCCCCGATACCCTCCCGTGCACTGCGCACGGTGCGTCCGACCACTTCTTCGCCGACCGGCCTGCGCTCGGCGTCGTAGCTGACAGGCAGTTTCGGTGCACTGTCGCCGCTGACCGCCAGCGCGAGCTTCCACGCGAGATTGTGCGCGTCCTGAATGCCCGTGTTCATCCCCTGCGCGCCGGTGGGCGGATGAATATGCGCTGCGTCGCCTGCCACGAAAACCCGTCCGCGCGCGTAGGCATCGACGATGCGGTGACTGATCCGGAAGACCGACGACCACCGCAGTTTCGACGCGGTGACCGGCTCGGGAGCGAGGCGGTCGAGGGCGGCTTGGATATGGTGCAACCGCGGCGTGGGGCCGCCTTCGAATCCGTGCACGAGTTGGTCGGGGTTGGGCGTTTCCGCCGTGGTGAGTTCGTCGGGGACCAGCATCGACACTCGGTACCGGCCGCGTCCCGGCAACGGTATGCACACCAGCAGGTCATCGGTGACGCCTTCGGTGCGGTGCGTCGAGCGGATGACATAGCCGCGGGGCAGCGACCAGTCGAGTTCGACATCGCCGAGCATGTATTGCTCGGCGAACGCCGCTCCCCCGAAGGACAGACCCAGCCGCTTGCGGACGATGCTGTGCGCTCCGTCGCAGCCGATCAGGAACTGCGCGTCGACGGTGTGTTCGCCGTCGGCGTCGACGAGCACCGCGCGCACGCCGCTGTCGTCCTGCTCGAAGGTCGTCAGCCAGGTGGCGCGTTCGATCCGGGTGCCCGTCTCGGCCAATCGCTCCCGCAGGATTCGCTCGGTCACGTATTGCGGCAGCCCGATGAACCCGTAGGGGACGTCCGCAGGCAGCGTGAGTTCCGTCCTGGCCACCTCGGCGCCGTTCACGTACACCAGCTGGCCACGCAACTGGAGGGATGCGTCGAGCATCCGGCGCAGGACACCCAACCCTTCGAACACCTCGAGCGTTCGCGGTTGGATGCCCACGGCCTTCGCGTATCGGGGCGGCTCGGGCAGCGCGTCCACGATTCGGCAGGCGACACCGCGCCGGGCCAACTCGATTGCCGCGGTCAACCCGACCGGCCCAGCACCGGCAATGAGTACCTCTGTGCCGACCATGCGTTACCGCCTCGGACTGCGTACTCACACAGTGATTCGGGCGAGTCTACTCGGCCCCGCGGGGGTAGACGATCAGTCCGCGTCTTCGGATTCGGCGGACGGCTTCGACGTGACGACATTGATCCGCAACGGGAGGCGGAACAGGTTGCCCGATCGGTTGCGGACCCACTGGGTGACGGCGGCGACCGCCGAGCCCAGCGAAGTCACGCCCGCGAGCAGCGCCCACGGCGTGAGCGTCGCGGACGTGTAGGCGACCTGCCCGATACCGGGCACGACGAGTTTGCCGTTGCCGAACGCCCAGTTCATCAACGATCCGATCTGCCCGCCCAGATCCGTCTTGCGTCCGACCATCGCCTTCAGCTCGGGGCCCTTGCTGTTGATGTAGAGCACGGTGAACACCACGAACAGTGCGGCGACCAACGTGGCCAGCGTCGCCAGCCGATTCAGCGCCTCGATACGAAGGCGCAGGTTCACCACGATCGCGAAAAGCGCGATGACGATAGCGGCACAGGCGAGCAACGCCCAGAAGCCGGTGATCCGGGCGCCGGGAGGCGCCGATCGCGACCAGACGTTGAGGAACCGCGTGGTGATCTCCATCCGGCCGAACGCGTTGGTGCTGACCTTGCCATCGGCGCCCGCGGCGGTGAGCCATGGCTGGAACAGCAGCACGAGCGTCACCAGGCTTCCGACCGCGGCCCACACATAGCCCCAATATCCGCGCAGCGCGGCCAGAATTGCCTTCGCCGGCACGACGGCGCCGCTTCCCGCCCGGTCCTGCCGGGCAGACCGGTCGTCTCGCGTTTCGTCCGACTGCCAGGGCGTTGGCTGCACCATTACCTCAGTTTAGGGTCGCGGCACCGACCGAATTCGGGCCCAACTCACCAACAGTGGGAAGTCTCCATGCGGATGCGGCGGCGCGGCCCAACGGGCGGCCCCACCCCGCTACGAGGGCGTAACGATCACCGTTACCGAACGGCTCTCCCCCGCGCCGAACCAATCCACACAGCGCCTGCCGTGGCAACGCATCGGGCCGACGGCTATCACTCCACGACACGATCGGAGATAGCCAGGTCTCCATTGGGCAAAGGAGATTCGAACACATATCGAAGCACGTAATTCCGGTGATTGTGGGCAAAAAGAATCCGCCGGTAGGTTTTTCGCCCGGGTTGGCTGCCACTACCCCGGAAAAAGCGCCATCGGTGATCGTCCTGTTACGTAATGCCGGGGAACTTGACGTTTCCTTGCCTGGTGCTCACCGGACTATGGGTGAAGCATGAATCTCGTGAGTCAGAGTTAAGTTTCACTCGAGTCAAAGGATGCACAATGTCGACCAAAATCACGAAAATCGTCGCAGCGACCGCAATGGCCGTCTCCTTCGGCGTCATCGCGGCTCCCGCCGCTACCGCCGAAACGACGCCGTCCGGCGCCGCGACGCCGGTTTTCGGCTCGGTAGTCTTCTGCATACCGCTCGGCAGCGCCGTCTGGTGCATCTGAGAGCGCCTGTTGTGCGGCCCCGCCGCGTTCCGGCGGGGTCGCGCTTCTCGGCTGGAAGTCTTCTCCAGCTCCGATGATCGGCGGTGTGCGAGGCATCCCGCCCAGTGTCACGCGAACCGACATGAGGAAGGCAGATCGTCGCAGTCGCCGCCGCACGTGGATCGACCGTCGCGGCGGCACTGTCGTCATCGGACCTCCTTTGTGCCACACCCGCGATCGCCGTGTCGTCCACTGAGGCGCGATGCGGGTGGCAAGCCTGGGCGACTCGGCGCCGCAAGCAGCTCTTGACTTCAGGTCGACCTCAACTCGCAAGCTGAGCGCAGCACGAGGAGAGGTGACCATGACAACGTTCGGAGCGAAGCAGAGCCGCGGCTACGACCAGCGGGCTTCCCGGCTGCTCGGGGGCCTGTACCGCCGGATCGCCGCGGACGTCGACGCAATCGCGCAATCGGGGGCGTGTGTGCTCGACGTGGGGACCGGGCCGGGGGAATTATTGGCGCAGTTGGGTTCTCGGCGGCCGGATCTGCGGCTGCACGGCGTCGACCTGTCGCCGCACATGATCGACCTCGCCGACGCGAAGCTGTCCGGCGGCGCGGTGGAACTGTCGGTCGGTGACGTGGCCGCGCTTCCCTACCCCGACGACAGCTTCGATCTGGTCGTTTCGAGCCTGAGCATGCACGAGTGGCCGGAGGTCGACCGCGCGATAGCCGAGCTGGCGCGGGTATCGCGACCCGGCGGCGCCGTGGCGATCTACGACTTCTGTTTCCTGCGCTCGGCGGCCGCGCTCAGCGCGTTGCGCCGTTCGTTCGAGGCGGCGACCGTGCGGCGGGAAGCGGTACGTCCGCGGCGTCAGCCCATCGGGCTGTACACGCGGCTCACCGCCCGCGCCGCCTAGAGTGCGGATATGGCGGGCGACGACATGCCGATCGGTGAACTCGCGGCGCGGTTCGGTCTGGCCACCCATGTGCTGCGGCACTGGGAGGATGCCGGATTGCTCGCGCCGCGGCGGGACGGGGCGGGCCGTCGCCGCTACCGCGACGGCGATGCGGAAACCGTGGCGATGATCCTGATCGGCAAGCAGGTGGGTTTGTCGCTGGAGGAACTCGCCACGCTCTTCGCCGAGGCGTCCGACCGCTCCGCTCGCCGCGACTTGCTGCGTGCCCACCGCGACCAGCTCGTCAGCCGGATCGCGCAGTCCACCGCGGCGCTGGAGACCATTACGCACGCTCTCGACTGCGCCGCCGCGGACTTCCGTGAGTGCCCGCACTTCCAGGCCAAGGTCGCCGACGCGCTCGCGCTGGTCACGAACCGGTCAAGGCCATGAGGTAAATCGTTATGGCGCATGGAATTCCGTCCTGACGGCGTAGTTTGCCGCCGTGCGGGCCCGGCGCGGTGAATCGGCGGCGACAGGGGGTGCTGCGCCGCTTTTCTGGGATTAGGATCGAGTCCTGCGAACTCGGACACAGCAGCCAGTAACACTTCGACTCGATAGAGGTGCCCCGTGAGCAGGACGATTCGAATTCCCGCGGTGGAACTCGCCGATCATGTCGGCGAATCCATCGTCGGGTACGGCACCCTCACCCAAGCAGGAGTGGTCCAGCCGGGCGGCGACCTCGTGGTCGCGGTCTTCGGCGTCGAGACCAACCGGCGCGAAAAGTCTTTCACGCCGGGTCAATTGGTCGAATTGGAGGTTACCGACTGACCGCGGCGGCCGGATTCGGATGCGCCGGCCGACCGATTCAACCGATCAGCGCATTCATGATCGTCCCCGCGCTGGTGGCGATGACGCCGCCGAGCATTCCGCCCGCGACCATTTTCGCCGACGCGAGCGGACCGCCGTTCCATTTTTCCCAGGCGAATCTTCCACCCGCATAGGCGATCCCGGTGACTCCGGAGAGAATCACGAACCACGTGAAATACCGGAACAGCTGGAGAATTTTTTCCGAGTTCGGGGGGGCTTCGGGGACCGGGTCGTCCACCTGAGCCAGAAGAAATGCTTCGACTGCCGTATGGATCGTCATTGATCTGTCTCCGTCGCGTTTCCACAGGACAAGTTATACGCAATCGCTATGACGTTCGAAGTATCGCGATCCCGGAGGCTCGCGTCAACCCCTCACCGGCCGAGGCCACCGCAACGCCGGTGTTCCCGCGCGCGAAGCCGTGTCGAACCGCCGTGGACGGGTAGTGCGTGCATGTGAGCTACGACGGTGACGGCACGGCGGACGGTGACCTCGACCCGGTAGCCGCGCGGGCGGTGATCGAACAAGCCAAAGGCGCGGTCATGCTGGTCTATGGCCTCGACGCCGACGAAGCGTTCGCCATCCTGCGCGTGCGGTCGCAGGAAACCAACACCAAATTGCGCGTTCTCGCCGCCAATGTGGCCGCCGAGCTACCGTCGGTCGGCATGCCCGCCCTGACCAGCGAACTGCGCAGCCGGGTCGACCGGCTGCTGTCGACCGCGCACGAGCACGGCCGTTGAGCGCCGCTGCGGCCTATCGCTTCTGGGCGACGGCGAAGACTCGCCGGAAGGGCAGCCAAGTGGTGCCGTCGGCGCGTCGAGGGTAGGCGTTGCGCAACAGTGGGGCGAGTTGCGCTGTGAATTCCCGCCACTGCGCGTCATCGAGGGCCCCGCGCACGGGCCGCAACGCCGTGCCGGCGACCCACTCGAGCACCGGATCTTCTCCGCTCAAGCGTTGCAGGTACGTCGTCTCCCAGGCATCGACCGCCCCACCCGCGGCGGCGAGCAGGTCGGCGTATCCGGCGGGATCGAGCACCGCCCTCGGCTCGAGGATGCCCGCTCGTCCGAGGCTGTCGCGCCAATCGTCGCGAGCGGCCACCTGGCGGATCGCCCGGTGCGAGGCCGCGTCGAAATTTCCGGGCACCTGCACGGCCAGAAACGCGCCCGTTGGAAGCTCTCGCATCCACCGAGCCAGCAAGTCCGGATGCCCGGGCACCCATTGGAGGACGGCGTTGCAGACCACGACATCGGTCTCCGCGCTCGGCCGCCATTCCTGTACCGCCCCGAGCGTCGCATCGATGCCACGATCTCGCGCGGCCGCGACCATCTCCGGCGACGAGTCGAGCGCTCGCACGATCGCGCCCGGCCAGCGCCGCGCGAGGACCGCCGTGAGATGCCCGGGACCGCAGCCCAGGTCCACCACCACCCGCGGTTCGGCCGCGGCGACCCGGCTCAGCAGGTCGAAGAACGGGCGGGACCGGTGATCGTCGAAGGCGAGGTACTGCTGAGGATCCCACATAGGCCACTCCGAGGCTCGCTACCAAACCGTACGTACGTACTGTACGCCTGCCTCGCGCTCAGAAGAAGGTCCCCGAGAACGGCAACGAGTCGGTGGCGAACAGCGCGTCCGCGTCCGCGACCGCACCGGGACGATCTTCGTCGACACGTCCCGCGAAAGCCAGTTCGCGCCATGTCGTTCCGCCCAGATAGACCGCCGCGAGATCGGAGATACTCGTGGTGAGATCCGGGTTCTCCCGAACTCGTCGCACGCCGTCGACAGCGATCCGGTAGCGGCCGGAGTTCGCCGTCAGGATCGGGTCCCGCACTTCCACCACGACCGCGGCGGCCTGGCGATAGGTGCGCCGCGCCAGCGCGTGCCCGACATCGACCAGGCGCAACCACGTCTCGTCCCTGGTCGACAGCACGCGCACCGCGCGTTCGTCGGTGAGCAGGTGGCGCAGCGGACTGTCCAGGGCGAGGAACGGGAACACGAACGTATCGACCAGGTCGATCGACATCAGCCCGCGGATCAGCCCGCGATACGCCGCGGGCGTCGTCGCGACGAAATCGTTGATCACCACCTGCTTTTCCGGCCGGGACAGCCAGCTCCTCGGATCGACCGGCTGGTAGCGGACGAACCCGTCCTCGGCGCCGGCCGGGCCGTGGACCAGGCAGTAGTTCGGCTCCGTGCTCAGCAATTCCTGCAACCGCCACCAGTATTCGGGCCGATCGACAGCGCCGGTCCAGGCGACGTCGGCCGTCGCGTAGATCTGCGGCAGCAGTTTCCACGCCGCGGCGCCGTCGATGAAACGCACCGGACCGGACGCCGCCACCGTGTCACGCAGCCGGGCCCGACGGCGCTGCAACTCCACCCGCGCGAACGAGCTGGCGATGCCGTAGCCGAACCGTTCGTAGATCGCACCCTCCGACGCACGCAACGTGGCGACCGCTTCGCCGCGTTCGGCGATGTCGGCGAGCTGACGGTGCAGCAACGCGGTGAGCGCCCCGCGGCGGGTGTGGGTCGGCAGCACTCCGACGTGGGTGACCGCCGCGTGCGGCAGGCGCGCGCCGCCGGGAACGACCAGCCTGCTGGTGTACGACTCCGCGGTACCGATCAGTTCGCCATCGATGTAGGCGCCGAGCGTGCGACCGGGCTCCGACAGCTCCGCGGTAGGGGTCAGCGGCGGCAAGCCCACCATGGCCGTGCGGAAAAGGGCGTTGGCGGAACGGATGTCGTCCTCGGCGAGGAGGGTCTGCACAGCGACGGTCACGACTCGATCCTGCCCGAGCCGCCATCGGGCGCTGACCTGCCGGCACGCCCCGGCGGAAAATCAGTCGGCATCACGGTTTCGTAACGGGCTGCGGTGGGTATTACATAGCAATGACGGATCACCGACCAACCCGCATCGCCGGTGTGGAACCGGGAACCGGCGCGCTAGCTTTGACCACGTGCCTTGCCTTTTCGATCGGCATCGCCGCGCTCACCCAATCGGCGTTCACCACGCTCGTGGCCTGTGTGAGCATCGTGGCGGGGCTCACACTCGTGCTGAACATCCTGCCGCGCAAGGCTTGACCGCGCGGACCTTGCCTCGCACGCCGAATCCTGGTGGCATCTACCCGGTATCGACCTCAATCGGGAGGCAGGCATGCTGTCGTTGCAGGAGATTTCGGATCGACTCGAGATCGAAGACCTGATGGTGCGGTATTCGCACGCGGTCGACACTCGACAGTGGGACCTGCTGGACGAGGTGTTCACCCCGGACGCGCACATCGACTACTCGGCCATGGGCGGATCGGTGGGCGATCTGGCGGCGACGAAGCAATTCCTGGCCGCCGTCCTGCCCAACTTCCCGGCCTTCCAACACCTGATCAGCAACTCGTCCATCCGGGTCGACGGTGACACCGCCACCGGGCGGACGATGTGTCACAACCCGATGCTCGTGTCCGGCGGCGACGGACCGCCGACGATGATGCTGTGCGGTCTCTGGTACCACGACGCGTTCGTCCGCGTGGACGGACAGTGGCGGATCAAGCAGCGCGTCGAGGAGAAGAGCTTCCTCTTCGTCGCGCCGTCCGCTCCCGGCATGGGCTGACGCGACGGAGACCGCCGCGGTTCCTCAGCGCGCCGACAGCGCTGAGGGCGGGGACTCGGACGCGGGGGCCGGTTCCTCGCGGGCGGGGCTCCCGTCCCACACGACCTTCCGCCTGCGGGCGACCAGGAACAGCACGACCAGCGCCACACTGAACCAGACGTAGGTGTTGCCGATGAAATGCTGCCAGGGTGTCCACGCGGTCTCCCGGTGCTCGCCGTCGGGCAGCCAGTTGTGCGGGCCGATGACGAATATCGCCGCGGTCACCACGAACGTCACCCACCACCCGATCGCCCGCCTGCCGGGCAGGCGGGACGCGTGACCGACCATGGCGAACAACGCGGGCGCGATCCACACCCAGTGGTGGGACCAAGAGATCGGCGAAACCAGCAGCGTGAAGACGGCGTTGAGGGACAGCGCGAGCGCGGGCAAGTCGGCGGCTCGGCGCATGGCGGTGACCACCAGCGCGAGCAGCAACGCGCCGAGGATCAACCAGATGATGGTGAACGCGGGCTCGGGCGTTTCGAAACGAGAGAACACCGCTTGAATCGACTGATTCGTGTGGAATGCCGAACCGCTCAGCCCGGACACGTTGCCCAGGCCGCCGAACCAATACTTGACGGACTCCTTCGGCAGAATCGCGAAGCCGAGCGCCGTGGCGGCCGCGCCGGTGACCGCGGCGGTCGCGGCCGCGCGGTAGTCCCGCCGGACCAGGAAGTAGAGCACGAACGCCGCGGGCGTCAGCTTGATCGCGGCGGCGACGCCGATCAGCATGCCCCGGGGCCAGCGCGACTTGTGGGTGAGGCAATCGGCGGCGACCAGGGCCATCAGCAACAGGTTGACCTGACCGAAGTCCAGCGTGGAGTGAATCGGCTCCAGCAGCAGCCCCAGCGGAGTGGCGCACGCGGTGGCCCAGACCGCCAGCCGGCGCTGCGACTCGTCCGGCCACACCCGCCGCGCCACCAGATAGAGCGTGAGGGCCAACGCGGCCACCGACGAGACGAAGAAGCTCAACGCGGCGACGTCCCAGGGCAGCATCGCGAAGGGGCCGAGCGCGAGCGCGGCGAAGGGCGGGTAGATGAACGGCAGACCCGCTCCGATGGTGGTCTGCGGCAATTGCCCGTACATGTCGGCGCCGTGCCGCATGGCGTCCACGCCGAGGCGATACACCTGCAGGTCGATGAACCCGCCGGTGATCTTGTGGAACGGCCAGACCGGTGTCAGCAGACAGAACGCGGAGAACGCGAGTGCGAGAACCGGCGCCGGGCGCAGCGCGCGCGCGAGTCGACGGTTCTGGGACATCGGCGTTCCGGCGGTGGCGGTGACACTACTCATCCGCGGCGACTATACCGACCCGGGTCCGCTCGTTCACCACATGGGAGGCAGATTCGCGACTGTCGCGTGAGGGCCGCGGAAACGGGTAAGCCGCCACCAGCACGAGGGGCAGAGGAGGTCGGCCGATGGTGACGAAGGCGCCCGGCGCCGCGATGTACGTCCCCGAGAACGCGGATCTGACGCGGCTGCGGCAAGCGGCCTGCGACTGTCACGGGTGCGATCTCTACCGCCATGCCACGCAGACGGTGTTCGGCGCGGGGCCCCAGGACGCGGACGTGGTACTGATCGGCGAGCAGCCCGGCGATCAGGAGGACGTGGCAGGCCATCCGTTCGTCGGTCCGGCGGGGCGGCTGCTCGACCGGGCGCTGGCGGAGGTCGGCATCGACCGCGACGCGGTCTACCTGACCAACGCGGTGAAACACTTCAAGTTCGTGGAGCGCGGCAAGCGGCGCATCCACAAGCAACCCGGCCGCACCGAGGTGGTCGCCTGCTCGGCATGGCTCGACGCCGAACTCGATCTGCTGCGTCCGCGGTTGGTGGTGTGCCTCGGCGCGATCGCGGCGCAGGCTGTGCTCGGCCCGATGTTCAAGGTCAGCGCACGCCGCGGCGAGGTCGTCGAAACGGCCGACTTCCGCGCGATCGCCACCGTGCACCCGTCGTCGGTGTTGCGCGCGCCCGACCGTACCGCCGCCTACGAAGCGTTCGTCGACGATCTGCGCATAGTGCGGGAACACCTCGGCAAGTCGGCGGCGGCGCGCTGATCACGCGGCCAGGACAGGAGTGAGTGGATGAGCACCGACGAGATCGACCCGGAACTGCTGGAACTGGCCGCCAAGGTGTTCGACTTCGCTCGGCGCGGAGACACCGCGAGGTTGGCCGCCTATGTGGACGCCGGCGTGCCGGTCGACCTCACCAATGACGCGGGCGACACCCTGCTCATGCTCGCCGCCTACCACGGGCACGCCGATGCCGTGGCGGCGCTGCTGCAACGGTCGGCCGATCCGGACCGCGCCAACGACAAGGGCCAGACTCCGCTGGCCGGGGCGGTTTTCAAGGGCGAGAGCGAGATCGTGCGACAACTGGCAGCGGCGGGCGCCGACCCCGACGCGGGCACCCCGTCGGCCCGCGACGCCGCGGTCATGTTCGGCAAGACCGAGCTGCTGGAAATCTTCGGCTGAGCGGGCTACCCGCGCTTGCGCACAGCGGTGACGGCCTTGCGCGCTGCTACCAGAACGGGATCCCACACCGGGGAGAACGGCGGTGCGTAACCGAGATCGAGCATCGTCATCTGATCGACGGTCATCCGGGCGGTCAGCGCGACCGCGGCGATGTCGACGCGCTTGGCCGCGCCCTCCCGTCCCACGATCTGGGTGCCGAGCAAGCGTCCGGTGAGCCGCTCGGCGAGTATTTTCACCGTCATCGGCGCCGCGTCCGGGTAGTAGCCGGCGCGGCTGGTGGATTCGACCGCGACGGTCACGTATTGCAGGCCCGCTGCCCTGGCGTCCTTCTCCCGAAGACCGGTGCGGGCGACCTCGAGTTCGCAGACCTTGCTGACCGCGGTGCCCACGACGCCGGGAAAGACCGCGTATCCCCCGCCGATGTTCGCGCCGATGATCTGACCGTGCTTGTTGGCATGGGTGCCGAGCGGGATGTGGCGTTCCCGGCCCGAGACGAGGTCCAGCACCTCGACGCAATCGCCGCCCGCCCAGATGTTCTCGTGCCCGCGTACCCGCATGGCGACATCGGTCCGCAGCCCGCCGTACTCCCCCACCGGCAGACCGGCGGCGCGGGCCAGCTCGGTCTCCGGGCGCACGCCGATGCCGAGCACCACCACGTCGGCCGGGTATTCCGCGGTGTCGGTGACGACCGCGGCGATCCGGCCGTCGTCATCCGTCCGGAACTCGGACACCTCGGCGTCGCCGACCACCTTGACGCCCATTCCGCACATCGCGTCGCGCACCAGAGCCCCCATGTCGGGGTCGAGCGTGGACATGGGTTCCGAGCCGCGGTTGACCATCGTGACGTCGTAGCCACGCCGGATGAGGGCCTCGGCCATCTCCACGCCGATGTAACCGGCCCCGACCACGACGGCGCGGTTGCCGCGCGCCCGCTCCAGCGTGTCGAGCAGCGCCTGCCCGTCGTCGAGCGTCTGCACACCGTGCACACCGTTCGCGTCGATACCGGGCAGCCGCGGCCGGACGGGGCGGGCGCCGGTGGCGATGACGAGGTGGTCGTAGGACATCCATGCCGACGCGCCGGTTTCCCGGTCGCGATAGCGCACGCGAGCCTGCTCGGCATCGATCTCGGTGACCGCGGTGTGCAGCCGCAAGTCGATCTCGCGGGACCGATGTTCCTCGGGCGTGCGGGCGATCAGGGCATCCCGGTCGACGACGTGACCGCCGACCCAGTACGGAATGCCGCAGGCCGAGTAGGAGGTGAACCCGCCGCGTTCGAAGACCACGATCTCCAGCGCGTCGGCGTTCTTCATCCGGCGCGCCTGCGAGGCCGCCGACATTCCGGTCGCGTCACCGCCGATGACCACCAGTCGCTCGCTCATGGCTTCACGCTACGTTCGGCGTCCACCCGGCGGCCGCGTGGGCCACCGTTCCACGAATTTGCTGGTTGCGCTGCGGGTGACCGATCCGTACTTCACACTGATCTTCTGGCAAACGCGGTATGAGGGCAGCGTTTTGACCCGGGAGCACGACATGACCGAGATCCGACCCCCTTCCGACGACGAACGTCGGCTCGCCGAACTGGGCTACAAGCAGGAACTGGCCAGATCATGGTCGGGTTTCTCGAATTTCGCCATCAGCTTCACGATCGTGTCCATCCTGACCGGTGGATTGGCCAGCTACGGCATCGGTCTGGCGAACGGCGGCCCGATCACCATGGCCTGGGGGTGGCCGCTGGTCTCGCTCATGGTGTTGTTCGTCGGACTCGCCATGGCGGAACTGGCCTCCGCCTACCCGACCTCCGGCGGCTTGTACTGGTGGGCCGCCGAACTGGGCGGACCGGTGTGGGGCTGGTTCACCGGATGGTTCAACCTGATCGGGCAGATCGCCGTGACCGCGGCGATCGATTACGGCGCCGCCATCTTCACCACCGTGGTGTTGAACGTCGTCGGAATCGACATCGGCACCGACCGCACCGCGATTTTCTTGGTGTTCGCCGCCATCCTGGTCCTGCACGCCGTCTTGAACGTGATCGGCCCGCATCTGTCGGCGGTGATCAACAATGTGTCCGCGTGGTGGCACGTGGGTGGTGTGGCGATCTTCGTGGTCGTCCTCGGCTTCGGAGCGGAACACCACCAGAGTGCCCGATTCGTCTTCACCGAGACGGTGGACAACAGCGCGATCGGATTCGGCGGGGTCGCGTTCAGCTTCCTGCTCGGCCTGCTGCACGCGCAATACACTTTCACCGGCTACGACGCTTCCGCGCATATGTCGGAGGAAACACACGACGCGTCGCGGATGGCGGCCAAAGGGATCATCAACACGATCGTCGTGTCGGCGATCGCCGGATATCTGCTCATCATGGCGGTGACGTTCGCCATCCCGAATCTGGACGACGCGCTGGATCCCGCGAAGAACAGCGGCTATCCCGTGATCTACATCCTGGAGAACTCGCTGAACGGCTTCTGGTCGGGTTCGCTGCTGATCATCGCGGCGGTCGCGCAATTGTTCTGCGGATATGCCTCGGTGACTTCGGCTTCCCGCATGCTGTTCGCGTTCGCGCGGGACGGCGCGGTGCCGGGGTCGAGGTTCTGGTCGCGGCTTTCCACGCGCAAGGTACCGGTGCACGCGGTGCTGTTCATCTCGTTCTTCGCGTTCGTGCTGCTGATTCCGTCCATGCTGGTGCCCGCGGCGAACGCACCGACCGCCTACGCGGCGGCGACCTCGGTCGCGACCATCGGTCTCTACATCGCCTACGGCATTCCGATCCTGTTGCGGCAGCGGCACGGGAGCCGATTCCGCACCGGCCCATGGCGATTGGGCGCGTGGTATCGCCCGGTCGGAGTGGTCGCGTTGATCTGGATCGTGCTGATCAGCTTCCTGTTCATCCTGCCCACCGACGCCCGCGGCTATCCGTGGCACAGCGAATTCACCTGGAACACCGTGAACTACGCACCGATCACCCTGGTCGGCGTGGTGGGCGCGATCGGCATCTGGTGGCTGGCGTCGGCTCGGACCTGGTTCACCGGGCCGAAACGGACGGTGGACGAGCCGCCCGCCGACCAGCCTGAGCAGGAGGCGCCGGCCAACGCCTGAGGTACGACCGGTCCGGTCGCGGCTTCCCTGATCTGGCGTATCGAGTTTGTCGGCCTCGGTCGCTAGGGTGTGTCGGCATGGAAAGGACCGACCTGGTGCGTTTTTCGCCCGCCGGGAGAATTGTGTTCCCGGGCAATCCGTGGCCGGAAGGGCACGCGATCGAGGAGTTCGCGTGGACCGGCCGCATGGACCAGGCCGGCAGCCTGTGGTTCGATCTGCACCTGCGCTCCGCGGCGTACAACGCCGAACGCGACCCCGCTCACGGCGAGGAGGACGGCGAGGACTGGCTGTCGCCGATCGTGTGGCAGAACTATCACAGCTGCACGCTGTCGTCCACGTACTGGGGCGAGGACGACGCCACCGGCCTGCGCGCCGCGGCGCCGGGCCGGCCCTTTCGACTGAAATCCGAACAACCGCAGCGCCTCACGGTCGACCCGCTGCCCCTCGCGCACGCCGACGACGTCGGATACCTTGCGTTCAACATCTACCTGCTCGGGCACGACTCGGTCGCCGACCAGGAAGTGTCGTTCACCCGGCGATCCGACGGCAGGCACGACATCGACTGGCAGGGTCGAATCGCGCTGACCTACGCGGGTCAGGTCGAATTCCGGTACCGATTCCGGGCCCGGATATCCGGCGCCACCCTCGAATACATCCGTTTCCCGGCGGAAATCTCCGCCGATCGAGCGCTCCGCCAACTCGGCGCCGTGCTCGACGCGCCCGAGGAGTTCGAACTGGGCCTGGTCGACGGGCAGCCCGCGTGGGTGTCGAGAATGCCGGTCTAGCTTTTTCGGCGCCGGTTCACCGGTTGCCGGTATGGCCGGGCAGCACGCACACCGAATCCAAGCCGAGCACGTGGTTCAACCGGCCGAACGCCAGCCATGAGCCGATGCTCATGCTCAGTTCGACGACTTCGGCCTGACTGTAGCGGGCGAGCATCCGATGCCAGAACTCTTCGTCCAGGTTGTGATGGTCGGTGGCGTAACGCTCGGCGTATTCGGCGGCGAGCCGGGTGCGTTCGTCGAAAGCGTCGGTGGTGCGCCAGTTCGTGACGGCGTCGGCGAATTCGGGCTCGACCTTCACCCCGTCGCGTTCGGTGCGCCAGTCCATGCAGAACAGACAGCCGTTGATCTGGGCGATGCGCAGCCGGGCCGCCTCGAACTCACGCAGGCCGAGCGTGCTGTGCGAGTACACCGACAGCGAGAAATTCGAGGCGGCGACGCCGATGCCGGGGACCATCTCACCCCAGACGTAGCCGATCGGATCCTTGCCCTCGGGAACGTCGATGATCATGGGTGCTTCCTTCCGAGTTTGCCGACGGCGGGACGCAACGGGACATCCAGTGCGTCGTAGAGTCCGGGTTTCGCCGCCACCAGCCAGTCGATTGCGCCGACCAGCCGGCCGACGGCCGTGGCGTTCCCGCCCGCGGAGCGGTTGCCGTCTTCGTCGGTCGCCTCGACGGTCACTTCGATGCGCGGGTGCCCCTCGATGATCACCCGGTGCGCGCCCGCGCCGCCATCGGCCGGTACGGGCCAATCGGGCGCACACGTCGGATGGATGCGGGTGACGTGTTCGACGACCAGTCGCGGTTGCCCCACGACGATGCCCTGCACTTCGAAACGCACGGCGCCCTGGGTGCCTGCCTCGAATTCACCCATGGACGTCGTGGTGACGGTGGCGTCGAGGGAGCGCCGATCCAGCGTCTCGCGGATCTCGTCGAGTTCGACACCGAGCGCCCGTGCCATCAGCCGGATCTGCCCGCCCCACACCATGGTCGGCACCGACGGCGCGAGCATCGGCGGCTGATAGTCCATCGGCTGCCCCATGCCGACCAGGTAGCGCACCGAGTCCGGCTGGTCGTAGGTGGAGTAGTCGAAGATCTCCTGGCAGCGGATCGTCTCCACCGTGCTCCCGAGCCCGCTGATCAGCAGCGGCAGTACGTCGTTGCCCCAGCCGGGGTCGATACCGGAGACGAACAGCGATCCGCCGCTCTCCGCGATCGCCGCCAGTACCGGGTCGCGTACCTCCGGCGGTGCGTTGCGCGGATCGTAGAGGGCGTAGAGAGCCGGGGTGACGACCACCGCGCCCGCGCGCAGCGCGCGCACGATATCGGCGAGCGCGTCGTCCGGCCGGATGTCGCCGGAGGCCGCGTAGACCACCGCGTCCGGGCGTGCGCCGAGAACGGCGCCGACATCATCGCTCGCGGCGACGCCCAAGTCCCGATCCAGCCCGCCGAGTTCGCCCGCATCGCGGCCGACCTTCGCCGGATCGTGCACCAGCACCCCGGTCAAACGCAGCGCGGGGTGCGCGTCGACGGCCCGGATGGCCGCCCGGCCGACGTTGCCGGTTCCCCAGACCACCGTGGAGATCATCGATCGAGCGTAGCAAGCGCTTGGTCGGCTGTTCGGCGTTCCGGAAAAGCGCTCCGATCACCCTTAAGCGCCACAGGCACTCCGTCCGCCGGTTCCGGAAGCGACGGTCGCAGCGGACCGTTCGCCCATGGCAGCGCGGGACAGCGGCGTCGCCGATGCGATCCTTCTCCTCGCTTCGGATATCGACAACAGGGTCCGCACACGCGGCGCCGCCCGATTCCGCGCCCGGCTCGCCACTACGCACCATTGGGAAATGGCGTGAACTACCCGGTAGCGTTGGGGCTCGGGGCATTACCTACCGCCAGGGATCGCGGCGCAGTTCCGGTTCGCGGCGAGTACGGTATATCCCGCTGCCCGGCGCGGGGGCGGCGGTCGGGATCGGGTGGAAAGGCAGGCGCGCGACAGTGAACGAGCGGTATTCGTCGTGGGCTGCCCGGAATACGCCCGAAGAGCTGCCGCTGGCCGCGCGTTACCAGAGCGCGGATCCGATCCGCTGGCACGGCAGCATGGTCTACCCGATGTACACCGAGCAAGTCGGCCCCGCGCCCACCACCATCGCCTTGACCATGATCTCCGCCGCACCGCCCGCAGGGCTGCGTGGGCTCGGCATGGGTCTGTCGGTCGTCGACGGCTATCTGGACCTGCACGGACGTTCACTCGCCGGAGTCGACGCGTGGAGCGACGCGTTGGCCGCGGGGGTCAGCTTCGCCGTCACGCCCACCGCGCCGGTGACCCTGGTGACACTGACCCCCGTCTGGGTGGACGAATTCGGCACGCAGAAGTCGTGGACGGGCAACTACGGCATCGTCGTCGAGCACCGGCCCAACGGTCGCGTCGTGCTGTGGTGCAGCATCGGCGAGGGACCACCGAACTTCGCGAACCTGGTCGTGGAACTGTCCACCGCTCCCACACCGGTCGCCCCGGAGCCTCCGGCTCCCGCCGCGCCCGCGACGGCTCCGATCGGCATGAATCCGCCCATTCCGCAGGCGATCTCGTCGGCGGGCCCGCCCACCGCGCCTACCATGCCCGTTCCGCGTATCGACGCCGCTACGGCCGCGAGCGCATCCGCGACGGCGGCCGAACGGCTCACCGGGGTTTCCTCGGCAGCCGTCGGTGGCGGTGCCGAGAAAACGACGGAAGCGACCCAGCCCCGCCGCGCAGGCAGTCTCTTCGTGAATCTGCAGTCGTCCCGCGCCACACGATCCACTGCGGAAACTCCACCTTCCGCTCCCGGCTCCCGAGCCCCGGACAGCGCGCAGCCGGCGTCGAGCTCGACCACCCAGTCGGCTGGGCCGCAGCCGGAGTCCGAAGTACCCGCCCGAAACCTCGCTCACCATCCGAGGATCGCGCACGAGAGAACGGCGGCGGACTCGTACGGAACCTTCGGACCTCCGGTCGCACATACACACCCGCCCGAGGACCCGGCACGCTCCCGCACCGGCCTGCTGCTCGGCAATACGCCACCCGCACCGAACGCTCCGCTACCCGCTCGCCCCGCGGCGGACGGCCCGAGCACCGAAGCCAGCCCGATCGTCGCGAATCCCTGGACCGCGCACCCATATCGCGCACTCGACCCCATCGGCACACACACCCAACCCCAAACAGACACCTCACCTCCCGGGTCCGGGCCCGTCCCCCAGGACACTCGAGTCCCGCCCACCACCTCCCCCTCGGCAGACGGCCCGCACTCCGGATCGAACCCGCGGGGCGCGAACCGTCCAACTGCGGCGGACCCCAGCGCACTCGACCCCAGCGGCACACACACCCAACCCCAAACAGACACCTCACCTCCCGGGTCCGGGCCCGTCCCCCAGGACACTCGAGTCCCGCCCACCGCCTCCCCCTCGACGGACGGTCCGCACTCCGGATCGAGCCCGCGGGTCGCGAACCGTCCGACGGCGGACCCATATCGCGCATTCGACCTCGCCGGCACGCACGCCCAGCCCCCGGCGCAGACTTCGCCTTCGAGTTCTGGCGCTGCAGAGCCGAATCACATCCAGCGAGAATCGAACTCACCGCTCGGCGGACAGGTGTCGCAAACGCCCCCGGCAGCGGAGAAACACGTCCGTGAGCTCGACCCGGTGGACACCAACAGCACCCCCCCGGCGAGCGTGCCGAGTGCCCGGGTTCCCGATACCGCGTCGGTGCCGAACGGAGTCCCGCAGCCCGGCGAACGGCCCGCTCCGGTCGACGCCCCGCCCCGGGCGGGCGAGTCCAGGCAGTCGGGCGACCCCGGGTATCGCGGTGCGCTCTACGACCTCGGCGTCGCGATGTACCGCCGCGGCGACGAAGAGCAGGCATGCGGACTGTGGGCGCAGGCCTCCGATGCCGGGCACGCCGGTGCCGCCTACGAACTCGGCAGGGTTCGGCTGCGGCGCGGCGATCCCGTCGGGGCCGAATCCTGGTGGCGCACCGCCGCCGACCGCCACGAGCCGCGCGCCATCGCCGAACTCGCCGATCTCCTCGACCAGCTCGGCAAGCACGCAGAGGCCAAGTCCTGGCGGGCCTACGCCGCCGAGCGGCAAGACCCGGACGTGGTCGGCCAGTCGACGCCGCGCTGAACTCCACGGTGCCGCATCCGGAAAAGAAGTGGCACACGGCTGGGTGACGGTCGTACGGTGCGGGACATGTGTGGCAGTCCCGGCATGAACGGAGCGTACGCGGTCGGCGCGCATTACCTCCGGCTGCGTACGGAGGCCTGGGCTCTGCCGGTGCACCGTACCGCTGCGATCTCCTGATCCGTTCGAGCGGAATCCGCGTCGGTGACCGGTAGCGGTCGCCGCACTCTTCGTGTCCTGGCATGGGTCCGGGCGAATCGACCTTCCCGATTCGACCACTCCGTTCGGAGGACACCCATGTCCCGCCATCATTCCCTTTCGCGTGCCCGCGGCAGCGACCCGTCGACCACGCGAAAGCGGCTCTCGCAGAACTTCCTCACCGACGCACGCGCCGCCCGGCTGATCGTGCACGCCTCCGGCGTCACCGCCGACGATCTCGTTCTCGAAGTCGGACCCGGTGACGGCATACTGACCAGGCAATTGCTGACCGTGAGCGGCCGGGTCCGCGCCTACGAGAAGGATCGGCGCTACGCGGCACTGCTGGGCCGCCGATACGCGGACGATCCGCGAATCCAGTCGTACCACAGCGATTTCCGCACGGTGCGCCCGCCTCGGGAGCCGTTCGCCGTCGTGGCCAACGTGCCGTTCGCCATCACCACCGACATCGTGCGCTGGTGCCTGGCCGCGGGCGGGCTCACCTCCGCGACCCTGCTCACCCAGCTCGAATTCGCTCGCAAGCATCCGGTGATTACGGCCGCTGGACCAAGCTCACCGTCGCCCACTGGCCGACGACGGCGATCGAACTGGGCGCGCGCGGCGGCAGGCACAGTTTCCATCCGGTTCCGCGAGTCGATGCCGCCGTCCTGCGGTTGCGCAACCGAGCCGCTGGTGCCGCGCGAGCAGCTCGGCGCTTACCGCAGGCTGGTCGAGTTGGGTTTCTCCGGAGTAGGGGGAAGCGTGGCCGCACCGGACCCGCTACAGGAACGTATCGGATACATTCATGCATCGAGACGTGGACAGGAGCAGCGTGACCAACTTCGGCGACTACCAGAACGAGATCTACTTCCAAGGGCTCGGCGGTGTGCTGCCCGATTTCCCGATGACGTATGCCGACCTGGAAGCCAAGGCCCGGGCGGCGCTGCCACCGGGGATCTGGTCGTACGTCGCGGGCGGAGCCGGCGACGAGCTCACCCAGCGTGCCAATGTGACGGCCTTCGAGAAACTGGGCCTGATCCCGCGCATGTTGCGCGCGAGCAAGACGCGCGACCTCTCGATCGAACTGTTCGGCATGACGCTGCCGACGCCGATCTTCCTTGCCCCGGTCGGCGTGATCGGGCTGTGCGCCCAGGACGGGCACGGCGACATCGCCACCGCCAAGGCCGCGGCGCGCACCGGCGTCCCGATGGTCGCCTCCACCCTCACCGTCGATCCGCTTGAGGCCGTGGCGGCGGAGTTCGGCGACACACCCGGGATGTTCCAGCTCTACACCCCCACCGATCGGGATCTCGCGCAGAGCCTGGTCCAGCGGGCGGAAGCGGCGGGATTCAAGGCCATCGTGGTCACTTTGGACACCTGGGTGCCCGGCTGGCGCCCGCGCGATCTGAGGAATTCCAACTTTCCTCAGCTGCGCGGCCACTGCCTGGCCAACTACTTCAGCGATCCGGTCTTCCGAGCCCTGCTGCCCAGCCCACCCGAACAGGATCCGAAAACCGCCATCCTCACCTGGATCTCGCTGTTCGGCAACGCGCTGACCTGGGACGACCTGGCGTGGCTGCGATCGCTAACCGACCTGCCGCTCGTCCTCAAGGGCATCTGCCATCCCGACGACGCACGGCGCGCCAAGGACGCGGGCGTCGACGGCATCTACTGCTCGAATCACGGCGGCAGACAAGCCAATGGCGGCATCCCCGCGATCGAGCATCTGCCGTTGGTGGTCGCGGCGGCCGACGGCCTGCCGGTGCTGTTCGACTCCGGCGTCCGCACCGGCGCCGACATCGTCAAAGCGCTGGCGCTCGGCGCCACGGCCGTCGGCATCGGACGCCCCTACCCCTACGGGCTCGCCCTCGGCGGTGTCGACGGCCTCGTGCACGTGGTGCGTTCGCTGCTCGCCGAGGCCGATCTGCTGATGGCGGTGGACGGCTACCCGACGATCGCCGACCTCGGTCCGGAAGCGATCCGGCGGCTCGCCTGATCCACGCGAAAAACAGCGGACGTCAGGCGAAACGCCCCCCGCGTACGGCTCGCCCGACGACCAGGGCGGGCGGCACGCGCGGGGCGGCTCGAAATCAGGCCGACAGCGGTGTGAAGTCCCGGCTGCCGATGTAGCCCGGTCGCGGCGCGGGCGCGGCGAACGGGTCGACGAGCGTGTTGTGCACGCTGTTGAACACCACGAAGATGTTCGAGCGCGGGAACGGCGTGATGTTGTTCGACGACCCGTGCATCAGGTTGGAGTCGAACAACAGCGCCGAGCCCGCCCGGCCGGTGAACTGACTGATCCCGTACCGGTTCGCGAGCGCGGTGATGTCGTCGCTCGTCGGCACGCCGATCTCCTGCTCCTGCAACGACTCCCGGTAATGCTCGGCCGGAGTGCTGCCCAGGCACGGCACGAAGGTGTGGTGCGAGCCCGGCATCACCATGAGACTGCCGTTGATCGGATAGTTGTCGGTCAGCGCGATCGACAGGCTCACCGCTCGCGGCGCGGGCATGCCGTCCTCGGCGTGCCAGGTCTCGAAATCGGAGTGCCAGTAGAAACCGGTGCCGCGGAAACCGGGCATGTAGTTCACCCGGCTCTGGTGCACGTACACCGGCGACCCCAGCACCTGTTCGGCCAGCCGGAGCACCCGCGGCTGACGCACCAGTTCGGCGATCGCCTCGCTCAGCTTGTGCACCTCGAAGACCGAACGCACCCGGTTCGACGACTTCTCCACGATGACACGGTCGTCGTCGCGCAGCGCCGGATCGTTCGCCAGCCTGGTGATCTCCTCGCTGTACTCGCCCACTTCCGTGGGCGTGAGCAGCTGATCCAGGATGGCGAACCCATCGGCGTCGAACGAGGCCAGTTCCGGGCTCTCGACCTCCCCCCACACCGCGGGGTCGGCACGCTCCAAGTGCGGAGCGGGCGCGCCGAGACGGGTCGGGTAGCGATCGTAGCGAGCCGTCTCGGGCGGTGTTTCGGTGTGCTGCAGAACCATTGGTGTCCTCAACTTCCGATCGTCGCGGTGACCAGCGGATAGACGCCGTTGCTGTCGTGAACCTCCTGACCGGTGACCGGCGGGTTGAACACGCACATCATCCGCATCGTGGTGCGCACCTCCAAGCGGTGGCGTTCGTGTCCGTCGAGCAGGTACATCGAGCCGGGCGCGAGCTCGTAGGTGACGCCGTTGTCCAGATCGGTGAGCGTGCCCTCGCCTTCGACGAGCCACACGGCCTCTACGTGATTCAAATAGTGGAACTCGTGTACCGTCCCGGCGTCAATGGTGGTCTCGTGGAACGAGAAGCCGACGCCGTCGCCGCCCAGGACGATGCGCTTGCTGCGCCAGCCTGGGCCCGCGACGTCGCGCTCGGTACCGGTGATCTCCGCGGTGTTGCGCACGATCATGCGATCGCCCCCATCCCGCCGCACACCGCCTCGACGGCGCCGGTGAGGACGCCGAGCCCCTGGTCGAGTTCCTCGTCGGTGACCGTCAGCGGCGGCAGCAGCTTCACCACCTCGTCGGTCGAGCCGGAGGTCTCCACCAGCAGCCCGCGCTCGAAGGCGATCTGGCAGACCTTGCCCGCCTGTGAGGGATCGTCGAACACCACGCCTTGCACCAGTCCGCGTCCACGGGTCGAGACGCCGGGGAAGTGCGCGGCCAGCTCGCCCAAGCTGCGCGCGATCTTCTCCCCCTTGGCCAGGGTCGCGGTCTGCAGGGCGTCGTCGGACCAGTAGTGGCGCAGCGCGGTCGTCGCGGTGACGAACGCGGGGTTGTTGCCGCGGAAGGTGCCGTTGTGCTCACCCGGCGACCACTCGTCCAGCTCCGGCTTGAACAGCACCAGTGCCATGGGCAGGCCGTAGCCGCCGATCGACTTCGACAACGTCACGATGTCGGGCGTGATGCCCGCGATCTCGAAGGAGAAGAACGGTCCGGTGCGGCCGCAGCCCATCTGCACGTCGTCGACGATCAACAGGATCTCCCGCTCCGTGCACAGCCCGGCGAGGTGGCGCAGCCACTCCGCGCGGGCGACGTTGACGCCGCCTTCGCCCTGCACCGTCTCCACGATCACCGCGGCCGGGCGGTCGAAGCCCGACGAGGTGTCGTCGAGCACCTTCTCCATCCACTGGAAGTCGGCGGTGGTGCCGTCGAAGTAGCCGTCGTAGGGCATGTGCGCGGCGTGCACCAAGGGCACACCGGCGCCCGCGCGCTTGGCGGCGTTGCCGGTGACCGACAGCGCGCCGAGGGTCATGCCGTGGAAGGCGTTGGTGAAACTGACGATGGTCTCGCGGCCGGTGACCTTACGCGCCAGCTTGAGCGCGGCCTCGACCGCGTTGGCGCCGGTCGGGCCGGGGAACTGGACCTTGTAGTCCAGGCCGCGCGGGGTGAAGAGCGTGTCGCGCAACGTCTCCAGCAGTTCGCGCTTGGCTCCGGTCGACATGTCGAGGCCGTGGGTGATGCCGTCGCTCGCGATGTAGTCCAGCAGCGAGCGCTTGAGCACATCGTTGTTGTGCCCATAGTTCAGGGCACCGGCGCCCGCGAAGAAGTCCAGGTAGTCCTTGCCTTCCTCGTCGCGCAACCAGCTGCCCTTCGCCGTGGTGAACACGGTGGGCCAGGCGCGGCAGTAACCGCGCACGTTCGACTCCAGACTCTCGAAAACGGTGGTGTCCGCGTTGATCATCGGTGATCCTCCTCGGTGGTGCGGGCGGTCGGGGCGATGCGATACAGGTCTTCGGGTGCGTGGCTGTCGGGGAAGACGCCCGCGTCGAACAAGTGGCGCTTGGTCACCTCGGCGCCGCGCGCAGCGGCCACCGACGTGAACAGCGCGATGGAACCGGCGTTGTCCGGCGAGATGGTGGTTTCGAGCACTGAAACTCCCTGAGCCGCGACGCTGTTGAGCAACGTGTGGAGCAGCTCGGCACCGATGCCGCGGCCGCGCTGCGCGCGGTCCACCGCGATCTGCCAGACGAAGACGGTGTCGGGCGCCTGCGGACGGACGAATCCGATCACGTATCCGACGACGCGACCGTCGGATTCGGCGACCACCGAGGTTCCGGCGAAGTCCCGGCACCACATCAGGTACGCGTAGCTCGAATTGACGTCCAGCACCGCGGAATTCTTCGCGATGCGCCACATCGGGGCGCCGTCGCCCAAGCGGGGCGTGCGCAGGACCACGGCGGGTCCGGCGCTTCTCCGAGACGGGGTGGCCCCCAGAGCGGCCGCGGCGTTCCCGACGCGCGATCGCTCGATCTCCGCTGGGGACAGGGTTGGCGATGACATACAACTCCCTCGTCTGATCAGCAGTACTTATCCAGGCTTGCGAAGCGACTTTGAGGTGAACCTGTCGACTTCTTTACGGTCGTATTACGGATGGATGTCGCCGAGCCGGGGCAACCGCACGACGAATCGCGCGCCGCCGCCGGGACGGTCGGTGCAGTGCACCCCGCCACCGTGCGTGGCGACCGTCTCGGCGACCAGCGCCAATCCGATCCCCGTCCCGTCCGGCGAGCGGCGGCCGCTGCGGGCGGTGGCGAATCGTTCGAAGATCCGGTCGCGGTCCGCGGCGGGGACGCCGGGGCCCGCGTCGTCGACGGTGAGCACCGCGTCGGTGCCGTCGCGGTCGATGCCGACCGCGACCACACCGCCGCCGTGCCGGTCGGCGTTGTGCAGCAGGTTCGCCACCGCGCGCTCCAGTTCGACCTTGCGGCCGCGCACGGTGACGTCCTGGCGCACCGTGAGCAGCTCACCCGGATAGCGACGGTCGCTCAGCGTGTGCACCAGCAGGTCGCGCACCGACAGCGGCTCGGCGTCGCCGTGATGCATGCCCGCTTCCACCCGCGCCAGGGCGAGCAGATCGTCCAACAGTTTGCGCAGGTGCTCCACCTCGGCGGTGACCAGGCCGAGCGCCCGTTGCGAACGTTCCGGCAGATCCCCGCGGTGCCGGTTGAGCACATCGACGCTGGCCATCAGGGTGGTCAGGGGCGTGCGCAGCTCGTGGCTGACGTCACCGAAGAGCCGGTGTTCGCGCTCGATGCGCCGTTGCAGCGAGTCCACCATGGTGTTGAACGACTCGACGGTGATCGCCAGATCCTGGTCCCCGGTCGCGGGCAACCGCTGGTCGAGATCACCGGAGGCGATCCGCGCGGCGGTGCCCGCAAGCTGATGCAGCGGGGTCAGCACCCGCCTGCTCGCCCACCAGCCGACCGCCGCGCCGATCAGGGTGACCACGACGGCGCAGCAGATGAGCACGTTGCGCAGCAGATCGAGATCCGCGTTGAGATCTCCCGGCGATTCGCTGCCCGCGTGTGTTCGCTGCGCTTCCAGGTAGCCGCGGCTGATCACGAAGACCGAAACGACCAGTACCAGCGACATCAGCGCGGCGATCGTCGCGAAGACGGCGGTCACCCGGGCGCGAAGGCTCCAGGCGTTCGGATTCCAGCGTTCGGCGTCGGAGCAGCGTTCAGCGGCGCACATCGAGGCGATAGCCGAGTCCGCGCACCGTCACCACGATGCGCGGATCGGACGGATCCCGCTCGATCTTCGTGCGCAAGCGGCGCATGTGCACGTCCACGATGCGTTCGTCGCCGAAAAACCCACGGTCCCAAACCCGTTCGAGCAGCGCCGTGCGGCTGAGCACCCGGCCCGGCGTCTCGGCCAGCTCACACAGCAAACGGAATTCGGTGAGCGTCAGCCTGATCTCCTCGTCGCCGCGGCGCACCACCCCGCTGTCCTGCGCGAGGACCAGCGGAGCCGTGTCGTCTGCCTCGAGCACCATCTCCTGCGGCGTCTCCCGTTCGGCGGTCAGCCGGAAGCGGCGGCGCACCGCGCGCATACGAGCGGTGATCTCCTTGATTTCGAACGGCTTGGTCACGAAATCGTCGGCACCCGCCTCCAGGGCGGCCACCACGTCGTGGGTGTCGTCGCGAGCGCTGACCACGATGATCGGGACGTCATGGTCGCGGCGGATCTCCCGGATACACTCGAACCCGTCCATGCCGCCGAGCATCAGATCGACGATCATCACATCGGGAACACCGTTGCTGCGCAGATGAGTGAGCGCGTCTTCGGCTTCCTCCGCCTCGTCGACGTCGTATCCCTCGTCTTCCATAGCGAGCCGTAAGGCACCGCGGACCCGGTCGTCGTCTTCCACGATCATCAGGTTTGCGCTCAAGACCTTATCCCTTGCAGACATGCGGAAGCGCGTCACGATGCGGACAACCGCATCCCCATACCGACGCGACCTTCCGCTTTTCGAGCAACCTTTGCTCGGCTTCGAGTACCCCTGTGCCCGGCCGGTAAACGTCCGGCAGACCGATGTGGGGCCTCTTGGTTGTTCCATCGACGCTATACGCCCGCCCGACTCGGGCAGCACCGGGGCGGCAGAGGAACTCGCCTTCCGCGCACCGCGGCACGACGCGGAGAACGATACCGACCGCGAAAAGTGCACGGTAACAGACCTTTTCGAACAAGCGATCACATCGGGCCGGGCCTGCGCGATCCGTAGGGTCGACAACAGATTTCGCGAGGCGATCGTGCCGTGCGTCACATTGCTTCCGATGCGCCGATCACGGGCGCACGACCGTGACCGGTCTCACGACTAATCCAGCGGCCGCCCGGCTATCGCGGCGGCTCCAAACGGTTGAAGTTGCTCGGCGGATCATCGGTGCCGCGCTCCACGTACCAGAAGCGAAGTTTCCTGGCATCGAAGGTGGCGAACCACTCTTCCCACCGCACCGGGCGCAGCACGGCGCCCCCATACCCGGGAAAGTCGAATCGCAACACCCCGAGCCGTCCGTCGTGCTCGCTGCCCGGCACTGTCGCGGGCCGGGCTCCGCGCTGGGCGGCCCAGCGGCGGATGACATCGTGGTTCCTGGTGACGGAGATCCCTCGGGACTGGATCGACGCCCCCGGCCCACCCGGTCCGAACCGCGGATTCCGGGTGCCTGGGCGGCGCTGGTCGGTCATGACGAGCTCCTCGAGCCATCGGCATCTGTTGTCCGGTTCCTGTCTAACTACCCGTTGGGCCTGTTACGCAAACTGGTCGGCCGAACCGTGGCTGCCGCGCGAACCGGTTGGCGCCGTGATCGATGGGTAACCGGCCGATGATCGGCCGGACGAAGCGCGGTCGCCGCCGTAGCGCACGCCGATCACCCGAACGAGGAGGAGTTCGCATGTCCACCGACAGCGCGACACAGCCGGTCCCGCCCACGCCCGAGCCGGACCCCGTACCGCCCATCCCGGAACCGGATCCCGTACCGCCGATTCCCGAGCCGGACCCCATTCCGGAGCCCAATCCTGTTCCGCCGGAACCTGATCCGCATCCGCTGCCACCGGTGCCAGGCCCCGCGCCACGTCCGCCGGTACCAGGACCGGCGCCGACGCCCCCCGTGCCGGATCCCGGCCGCCCTTCGCCGGACCCCGGTCTGCCCGGGCCGTCGCCGGACCCGACTCCGCCGAATCCGGTGTAACGGGCCGACGTCAGTCCCGCAGCGCCTGCTCGCGCAGCGCGTTCAAGGTCCGGGAAAGAATGCGCGAAACGTGCATCTGGGAGACTCCGAGCCGCTCGGCGATCTGATTCTGCGTCAACGACTCGAAGAAACGCATGGTCAGCACCTGACGCTCACGCTCGGGAAGTTCGCCGAGCAGCGGTTCGACTGCCATCACGTCCTCGACCAGGTGATAGGAGGGCTCTTCGGCGCCGAGGCTGTCCAGTAGCGGCTGCGCGGTGTTCTCGGCGTCCTCACCGGCGGCCGCGTCGATGGACGACGACTGGTAGGCGTTGCCCGCGATCAGCGCTTGGGTCACCTCCACGAGCTCGACGTCCAGCTCGGCCGCGATCTCCCTGGCGCGTGGCATCCGGCCCAGTCGCTGGGACAGCGTTTCGACGATCGGACCGATACTCAGCTGGATCTCCTTGGTCCGGCGGGGCACCCGCACCGCCCAGGTGTTGTCCCGGAAGTGCCGCCGGACCTCGCCCATGATCGTGGGCACGGCGAAGGACAGGAACGACGATCCGCGCGTGACGTCGAAACGGTCCGCTGCCTGCACCAACCCCAGGCGGGCCACTTGCAGCAGGTCGTCGAAGTTCTCGCCGCGCCCGGCGAACTTGCGGGCGATGTGCTCGGCCAGCGGCAGGCATCGTTCGATCAGCTCCCGACGCATCGGCACACGTCGTGGATCGCCGGGATCCAGCGCGGCGATCTTCTCGAACAGCGGCTCGATGTTGTCGTAGGTATCCCCGCGCGACCTCGGCTCACCCGCCATTCGGCGCACCTCGCACCCAGCTGAAGTCGATCACTGTCGGATATCCGCCGAGCACACTGTCGTAGGAGCCCTGCGCGGCGGCGATCGAATCGGTCAGCGTGCGTACGATGTGCCAGCCGAGCCCGGCGTGCCCGAGCACCGACTCGGTGACCGCCACCGAGGAGACGTGCACGAACATCTTGCCGTCGTCATAGGTGAACTCGCAGTCGATCGTCGAGCCAACGGCGGCGTCGATGATGAGCGAGGTCGCCACCTCGTCGAGCGCGAGCCGGATATCGGTCACCTCGTCCAAGGCGAAGTCCGCGATGAGGGCGACTGTCTCGGCGAGCGCGCGGAGCATGGTCAACTGTTCCAGCCGAGCGGGCACCCGTACACCGACTGTCGTCGTGTCGGTCGAGGATCGGGAAGTCGACTCCCCCATTTGCCCATCACCACCTTGTCCTCACAGCCACTCCACTGCGGCCTGCATACCGCCGCCGAGTTCTCCTTCTCAGCCACCGGAACACCGCGGACGCCACGGACTGTGGAGCGGAATATCGCCGCGTTCCTCGTCCGGGACGTACCCGCCGGGATGGGATCGAAACGCCGGTCAGTCGCCGTCGATGCGCTCGTGGGCGGTGAGCAGCAGATGATCGAATTCGGTGCGCAGGCCAACCGTGACGCCGGCCAGCCCGGGCAGATCGGCGACCAGCCGCGCGGCCAGTTTGCGCAGTTTGACGTTGGTCTCCTGCGATCGCCAGCTCAGCACACGGAACGCCTGCTCGGGGCCGACGCCGTAGATCAGCATGAGCGCGCCCTTCGCCTGCTCGATCACCGCTCGGGCGGCGTACAACTCGGGCAGGGCGTCGTCCAGCGTCTCCTGCCGGTGCTCCTCGAGGGTGTCGGTGACGTCGATGTAGTAGCCGGAGGTGCCCACCACCAGCCCCGAGTCGTCGATCATCCGGTCGGCGACCAGGACCACGTGGTGGACCGCGCCGGCGGTGTCGATGATGCGATGGCGACTGGAGAACGGTTCCGCGTCGGCGATCGACCGCGCCAAGGCGCTGGCCACCGCTTCGCGATCGTCCGGGTGCTTGTGCTTCAGCAACAACTCCGTGGTCGGCGTCACCGTCCCCACCGCGTAACCGTGCATCGACGCGACCTCGTCCGACCATTCCCAACGCTGGTCGGCGAACCAGAAACGGAAACTGCCGACACTTTGCGGCCTTCCGGTACCGATCACCTGGTCCAGCGCGAGGGCATTCTCGGGCTGGACCGACCTGCTTTCACTCACCGCTGAAGTATCCGATGCCGACGCGCCCGGTGTGACCGGATCGGGAGCGGTCACACCGGCGAGCACCGGTCTCGGGCGACAGTCTTCGGCTCAGGCGTCCAAAGCTGTGCGCATGGACTGGTAGCGGGGGAACAACGACCGCACGCCGGTCACCTCGAGTGCCCGCTCGACTCCCGGTCCGCCCACGACGATGCGCAGGTCCGGACGACCCAACCCCTCTCTGCGCAGCGCACCGAGCCGCACGGCCGCGCGCAGACTCAAGAACCTCGCCGCTCGCAGATCGATCACGACGGCATCGCACGGTGACTGCAACGCACGCTCGACCGTCTCGAAGAACTCGGCCGACACGGCGGCGTCCAACTCGCCTTCGACCCGGACCACCACGCATTCGCGACGGCGGTCCACCCGCTGTGCCCACAACCGGTTGTCCCGACGACGTCCCGGTCCCGAACCATTGAGATGCACGCCCTCGGCGTGGTCCCGTAGCAGAGAAATGGCAGACAAGTCGAACCTCCCGTGTAGGGGGTATCCAGTCCTCCGCGACGGCCGGAGAGGGCAGCGCGCGAATCGGTTGCCGTGCCGTCCCATCGACCGGCTGCGCCGAATGCGTCGAACCGGGGTCGGCTGTGATCTCAACCTCCCTACAGTGTGGCACGGCCGACCCCTTCCCGACAGCGTTCGGTAGGAGAACGTGACCCGCCGCCGGAGGGCCCGCGGCCGGTACGAACCGACCGGTCGGCCGGGAATGTGGCCGCTGACGTGGGGTTTCATCGGGCCGACCGCGGGCATATACCGAACATATTCCCGAACGTCACGCGATGCTGGTCGTAGGGCAACCGCGCGTATCCGCGCGTCCGGATGCCGCCCGCGACGAGAACGGAGCACCCGGTGAAGATTGCCATGGTTTCCGAAGATGCCAGCCCGCTCGCCGAAGGCAGCCCCGCCGACGGGGGCGTCCGCGGCGCCTATGTAGCGGAGTTGTCGGCCGCCTATGCCCGCCGGGGCCACGACGTGACGGTTTATACCCGACGTATCAGTCCGCACGCCCCGGCCGAGTTGCTCGCCGACGGCGGCTATCGCGTGGTGCACGTCGCGGCCGGACCGCCCAACCCCTTGCCGAGCGACCGCACCCTGCCCTACCTCGGTGACTTCGGCACCGTGCTGCGACGGCACTGGGGTGCCGATCGGCCCGACATCGTGCACGCGCACTACTGGAAGTCCGGGCTCGCCGCCGAACTGGCCTCCCGCGCCCACGGCATCCCGGTGGTGCTGACCTTCCACGGGCTCGGCACCGTGCAGCGGCGCTGCGAAGGTCTCGCCGACCCGAGCCCACGCTCGCGGATCCGCTTCGAGCGGCTCATCGCGACGCGGGCGGCGCACGTGGTGGCGACCTGCTCCGACGAGGTCGGGGAGCTGGCCAGGATGGGCGTGCCGCGCTTCCGTACCTCGATCGTGCCGCACGGGGTCGACCTCACGAGGTTCACCCCGGAGGGCGCGGTCGCCGATCGGCACGCCACGCACCGGCTGCTCGCGGCCGGAGAGTTGGTGCGCCGCAGCGGATTCGACCCCCTTATCGGAGCGCTGGCGGAGCTGCCGGACACCGAGCTGGTGATCGTCGGCGGCCCCGCCGCCGACGACGAGGACGACGCCGAAGGCCGCAGGCTGCGCCGCATCGCATCGGATCATGGTGTGCGAGAATGGCTTCGATTGACCGGACCGGTCACGCGGCCGACCATGCCCCGGCTGTACCGCTCCGCCGACGTCGTGCTCTGCACGCCCTGGTACGAGCCGTTCGGCCGGGTGGCGCTGGAGGCTATGGCCTGTGGGAAGCCGGTGATCGCCACGGCTGTCGGCGGCCTGCTGGATACCGTGGTCGACGGCGTCACGGGACGATTCGTCGCTCCGCCCGAACCCGCTGCCATCGTGCGGGCGGTGCGCCCGCTCCTGGCGGACTCGACGTTGCGCGAAACCTGGGGCGCGGCAGCCTATCAGCGGGCCGCGAGCCGCAATTCCTGGGATCGGGTCGCGGTCGAGACGCTCAGCGCCTACCACCGCGGCGCACCCGCTCACGCGGGCGAGGTCGTCTCCTGGGCGCGGTGAATCAGTAGTGCTCGGCGCGGACGTCCTCGGACGCGCTGCGCCAGCGCCACGGGGCGACGAGCCATGTCGACACGAACAACGCGACGGCGGCGATACCGGTCACCACCGCCGCTGCCGTGCCCGTCACATAGTCGACCACGAGAACCACCGCGCCGATCAACGCGAGACCCAGCAGTGCGACGCCGGCCATCGCGCACCGGTGCGCCGCCCAGACGACATTGCCCAGCCGGTGCCTGCGGAACAGGATCCGATGCCAGGACACCGGTGCGATCAGAAACACCGTCGCCCCCAGCACAGCAGCCAAAGTGGCGAGGTACAGCGCTCGCAAGCCCGGCGCCAGCGTGCCGAACGACGCCTGGAACGGCAGCACCAGCAACGCCCCGAACAGGAATTGCACACCGGTCTGGACGACGCGCAACTCTTGGATCAGGCTCGCCCAGTTCCGGTCCAGTCGTTCCAGCTCGGTCTCGCCGCGCGCACGGCGGGCCCAGTCGTCGTCCTCACCCTCGGGCACGCGCGGCCTCCCGGCGGTTGCGTTTCTTGATCGCCTCGACGAGTTCGTCCTTGCTCATCCGCGAGCGCCCGGTGACGTCGAGTCGCCGGGCGACCTCCAGCAGGTGTTGTTTCGACGCGTTGGCATCGACGCCTTCGGCCGTCTCACCTCGCGCGTCCGGCCCGTGTTGCCTGGCGCGTTCGTCCGAGGGACCGCGGTGCGCCTTGGGCTCCCAGTGGTCGCCGACTTTCTCGTAGCTGTGCTTCAGCGCGGCATAGGCGACGCGGTGGGCGCGCTGTTCGTTCCCGTCGTACTGCTCCAGCGCGGCGTCGTGCGCCTCGGCGAAGGTGCGCTGCGCCTTCTCCTCCGACCGCTTCAGCGTGCTCGGCAACTCGGACTTCTTCACATCGCCGCGCGCTGTCGTCTTGGGCATGTGTCGCTCCTTCCCTGCTCGCGAGGTTGGTCCGAAGTGGTCCGAAAGCCCGGTGCCGGGCCGCATCGGGCCCTCCGGATATCCGGACGCATACCCGGTGAAACGTCGATTAACCCGGTGTCCGCCGGGTACCACCGCTGCATGGCCGTTACCACCGATCAGCTGCTGCATGCGCTCACCCGCACGGTGAACGCATTGGCGGCGACAGACATCCGATTCGCGGTGGCGGGCGGCTGCGCGGTCTACGCCCGTGGCGGCCCCACCTCCCAACACGACGTGGACATCTTCGTCAAACCGGCGGACAGCGGGCGGGCGATCCAAACGCTGGCGCGTGCGGGGCTGCGGGTGTGCGACCCGCCGGAGAACTGGCTACGCAAGGTCTACGCCGACGACATCCTGGTGGACGTCATTCACCGCCCGAACGATCGCGAGGTGACCGACGAACTGCTCGACCGGGCCACCGAGATGCGGATCGGGCCCGCCAAGGCCCCGGTGATCAGCGGTACCGACCTGATGATCGACAAGATGCTCGTCTTCGACGCGCACCGCCTTGATCTCAGCCCGATTCTGCACATCGCGCGCGACCTGCGTGAACAGGTCGACTGGGAGGTAGTGCGCGAGCAGACCAAGGCCTCGCCCTACGCGCGGGCCTTCCTGGGCCTGCTGGACGATCTCGGCATCACCCGCACCGGAAAGGTGGAGTAGATGGAGCAGCCGCAATACCTGGTCGCACGATTGCGCCGGGCGCTGGCCGAGGATCCCCGCACCGCCGAACTCGGTGTGCAGGTGACCATTCGCGGCGACGTCGTGGTGCTGTGCGGCGAGGTGAGCAGCGAGAACTGCAAGCAGCAGATGGAAACTGTCGTGCGCGAACAGCTTCCGCACGCTCGGATTCACAACGACGTCCATGTCACCCGTCCCACGGCACCCGTCGAAACCGAGACGCTGGAGCCGGACGGATCCGAAAGGAGTTGAGCGGCATGCGGATAGCCGCGGTCGGTGACGTACATCTCGGCGTGGATTCGCGCGGGCAATGGCGGGAGGCACTGGACGGACTGTCCGCGCGAGCGGATGTGCTCCTGCTGGCGGGCGACCTGACGCGCCACGGCGCCGTCGACGAAGGCCGGGTGGTCGCGGAGGAGTTCGCCGACCTGGGCGTGCCGGTCGTCGCCGTCCTGGGCAACCACGACTATCACAGCGACGCCGATCAGGAGATCAGCACCGTGCTGGCCGACCACGGCATCACGGTGCTGGAAGGCACTTCGGTGACGTTGCACCTCGACGGCAGCACGCTCGGGGTCGCGGGCACGAAAGGCTTCGGCGGCGGCTTCGCGGGCAAGTGCGCAAGCGTCTTCGGTGAACCCCTGATGCGCGAATTCGCCGGGCACACCGTGGACGTGGCCGCCGCACTCGGCGATGCGCTGGCGAATCTGCACACCGACGTCACCGTCGCGCTCACGCACTACTCCCCGATCAGCGACACCCTGCACGGCGAGCCGAGGGAGATCTATCCGTTCCTCGGCTCCTACCTGCTCGGCGAGGCGATCGATGAACACGGCGCCGACCTGGCGTTGCACGGTCATGCGCACGCGGGCACCGAGCGCGGCACCACTCCGGGCGGCATCCGGGTGCGTAATGTCGCCCAGCCGGTGATCCGAGCGGCGTACGCGGTCTACGACATGCACCCGGCCGCGGTCTGAGTAGGGCCGGACTCAGAAGTCGGTCGAGATCGCCTCCACGGTGCTGCCCGACTGGGTGTTCTCGACGGTGGTGGCCACGTCGGCCTGCGCGATGATTCCGACCAGCTTGCCTTTCTCCAGTACCGGCACGCGGCGCACCTGATGCTGCGACATCACCGACATCACCTTGCGTACGTCGTCGTCGGCTTCGACGGTGACCAATTCCTCGCCCCCGAGTTCGCCCGCGTCGACGCCGAGCGGGTCCTTACGCTGGGCGATCACCTTTACGACGATGTCGCGATCGGTGAGCATTCCTTTCAGCTTGTCGTCCTCACCGCAGATGGGTAAGGCACCGACGTTCAACTCCGCCATGCGCTGCGCGGCCGCAACCACCGTGTCGCTGGAGCGGACACACTCCACGTTCGGGGTCATGATGTCCCGTGCTGTTGTCATCGGGATCCTCCTGAAACTTCTCGCGGGTACGAGCGGCCCGGAACAGGGTCGCTCGCTGACGTCCTACCCCCGTTTCGGATCTCTTAACGCGGGCATCCGACCGGTATGGCCGCCCAGGACGGCCCGCTCGCAACGCCGCGGGCCGCGGGTTGTCCGCGCACCGAAATCGTTGCCGCTCAGCAGAAAGGACATCCGATGCTGCCAGCACCGAACGAGCCGACCGCGGGATCCGGCGCCGGAGACCCACCCCGGACCCACGCGTTTCCGGACGACACCCGCACCATTCGGACACACGCCGGAGAATCCATCGAGGACGCCCGGAACTGGCCGGGCATCATCCTGGTCGCGGTGGGCATCGTGGCCATGGCCCTGACGCTCACCGCCGCCGGGTACGGATTCGCGGGGTGGGCGGTGGTGGCGGGCATCGTCAGCGGCGTCTGCATCATCGCGGGCGTCTTGGTGATCGTCGCCGAGCACCGCCGGATCAAGGCGCGAGAAGGCAAGCGGCTGCGGGACGCCGCCGGTCACTGATCCTCGCCCGATCGCGTGCCGCCCGCGGGGATGCGGCTTCGAACTCCAGGAGAAGGAATGACACACCAGCCCAATCGGCCTTTGGGCCGCTTCGCCCTGCTCATCGGCGCTGTGGCGGCGGGATCGGCGCTCACGGCATGTTCGGTCGACGGCGGCGATCCGGCCGCGGATACGCCCCAGCCCGCGACCGTCTCGATCACCATGCCGGGCCCGAACAGCCGCCAGGTGCCGAACACTGACCAGATCACGGCGGAAGCGGCGAAGCAGCTGTGCGACATGATGGGCGCGGACATCGACACCTGGCGTGGCCAGAGCGCCACGGTGGCCAAAGTGACGTTCAACGGCACCGTGCACAACTGGGCGGCCCGTAACGGCGGGCTCAACGACGTCGTCGTCACCCACCGCGACACGGTCGACGCCGTCACTACGCAGACCTGCCCCGACGTGCGCGAACAGGCGGTGCAGGCGCTCGGCGTACCGGACCTGGCCTCGGCGCTGGCGGGGTTCGGCCGATGAGCGCCGCGCGCCGGATGGGCGTCGCCGTCCTTGCCGCGCTGGCGGTGTGCGCGGCGGGGTGCGGCAACGAGCCGGAGAAGATCGTGAACAAGGGCGGTGACACACCGTGCAACGAATACGTCGCCCAGGATCCCGACAAGCAGCGCGTCACCACCGAGAAGTTCCTCGAAGAGGAGCGCGAGGGTCACGAGACGCCCGACGCCAGAACCGTCGACGCGGCGATCACGGCGATCAAGTTGATGTGCGCGGCGCAGGCCAATCCGGACACCCCGATCCGCAAGGCCGACCTCACCGGCGTCTTCGTGCCGAAATGAGCGTCTTGCTCGCGTTGCGCGCGCACGGCTTGCGGGAGCTGCTGACCGCGGTTCCCGCCCTGCGCGCGTTGCACGACGCCCGCCCGCGACACCGGCTCGTACTGGCCGCGCCGGGATGGCTGCGCCCGGTGGTGGAACTGGCCGCGTGCGTCGACGAACTCCACGCGACGCCGATGGCGGCCGGATTGCGCTGGAACGCCGCGGCGCCGACCTTCGCGGTCAATCTGAACGACTGCGGGGCCGAGAGCATACGCGCGCTGCTCGCGAGCGATCCGGAACGGATGATCACCCACCGCCACAAGGACTTTCCGCAGGTGCCGGGTCCGCTGTACGAGCCAGGCCTGCCCGACACCGTGCGGTGGTGCCGGCTACTGGATTGGGCGGGCATCCCGGCCGATTCGGCCCGACTGGACATCACGCCACCACCGGAGTGCACCGGAGAGCGGCGCTCCATCGTCGTCTATCCGGGTGGAGCCCCGGCGCGTCGCTGGCCCGCCGACCGTTTCGCGACGGTGGCCGCCGGCCTGCGCGAGTGGGGATGTCCGGTACGTATCGTCGGCAGTGCCGCGGACCGTCCGCTCGCCCTCAGCGTCGCGGCCCAGGCGGGCTTGCCCGAAAACGACGTCCTGGCAGGCGAACTCACGCTGCGTCAACTCGCCGCGACGGTGGCCGACGCGTCCCTCGTGCTCAGCGGCGACACCGGCGTCGGGCATCTGGCCACGGCGTTCGGCACACCGTCGGTGCTGATCTTCGGTCCCGACTCGCCCGCGGTCTGGGGGCCGCCACCGGAACGGGCGGCGCATGTCGCGTTGTGGGCCGGGCACCCCGGCGACCCGCGGGCGGACACACCCGCGCCCGGATTGGCGATGATCAGCGCCGCCGAGGTGCTCGCCGCCGCCGATCGGCAGCTCAGCGGCCACGTGCGAGTATGAGAAGGAATCCGCACGGGCGTTTCGCCCCGTCGAGACCGGCTATCTCGGGCATATGACGTCCCTATGGTTGCACGGCGCGCAGGTGCCGGCGCGGTTGCGGTTGACGCCGGGATCGCGCTTCGACACGGTGGTGATCGGCGGCGGGCTCACCGGACTGGTGACCGCCCTGCTGCTGGTCGAGAACGGCGTGGAAGTGGCCGTGGTCGAAGGAAGACGCGTCGGTGCGGGCACCACCGGGGCCACCACGGGTAAGGTCAGCCTGCTGCAGGGGACGCGTGCGCAGCAGATCGCCCGGCACCATTCCGACAACGTCCTGCGCGACTATGTGGCGGCCAATCGCGAAGGGCAGGAATGGCTCTTGGAGTACTGTGCCGCGCACGGCGTGACCGTCGAGCGGGCAGCAGCCTTGACCTACGCGCAGAACGACGACGAAATGTCGGCCGTGCGAGCGGAATACGCCGCGACGCAGAAGGCGGGCCTGCCCACCGAGCTGTTACGCGAGCTGGACGTCGACTTTCCCGCGCGCGGCGCGGTGCGCTTGGCCGATCAGGCCCAACTCGATCCGATGGCCCTGTTGGCCGCGCTCGCGGCCGACGTGGAGTCACACGGCGCGCCGATCTACGAATCCACCCTCGTGCGCGGCGTACATCACGGTGGCGGCGGTGATCTCGTCGTCTCCACCGAACACGGCGACCTCGGCGCGGGCCGGGTGGTGCTGGCCACGGGGACGCCCATCCTCGATCGTGGCGGATTCTTCGCCCGCCTCACTCCGCAACGCTCCTATCTGACGGCCTTCCGCCTGGACCGACCGGCTCCGCGCGATATGTACATCAGCGCGGGCAGCCCGACTCGCTCCCTGCGCCGCGCGCAGGGACCGGACGGCGAGCTTCTGCTGGTCGGCGGCAACGGTCATGTCGTCGGCCGCGGCGGATCGACCCGGGAGAAAGTGGAGGATCTGGTGAACTGGGCGCACACCTGGTTCCCGGGCGCCGAGCTGACGCACCGCTGGTCGGCTCAGGACTACTCCCCCATCGGAGAGCTTCCCTATGTGGGTCCGTTGCTACCGGGGCAGAACGACATTCAGCTGGCCACCGGCTACGCCAAGTGGGGTTTGACCAACGGGGTCGCCGCGGCGATCGCGCTGGCCGGACGCTTCACCGGGGCGGCACCTCGATGGGCGGGCGCGCTGGCGAGCTGGCGTCCGGACGAGCTCAAGGCACTGCCCGCGGCGACGAAGATCAACGGCGCCGTGGCACAGAAACTCTCCGCGGGCTGGCTGCGGGTCGCGACCCACCACGACGGCGACGCTCCAGCCGAAGACTGCGGCATGGTCCTGCGCGAGGGCCTGCACCCGACGGCGGTGTGCACGGTGGACGGCGTCACCAACCGGGTCTCGGCGGTGTGCCCGCATCTCTACGGCATCGTCAACTGGAACGACGCCGAACGCACTTGGGACTGTCCGCTGCACGGCTCGCGTTTCGCCGCGGACGGCACGCTGCTCGAGGGCCCGGCCACCAGCTCGCTCACTCCCCTGCACGAGCCGCGCGACACCCGGTGAACCGGCGACGGGCTGCTCAGTCCGTCAGCGGCCTGGCATCGGCGAGGATTCGATCGACCGTCTGCTCGACCGTGAGATCCGACGTGTCCAGCCAGAGCCCGATCCGAGGAGTGGTCTCGCGCAACACCCTGTCCAGCCCCGCGACGGTGAATTCGTCGTAGGCGTCTTTTCCGCGTCCGGCCTCACGCGCCAAGACCACTTCGGTGCGCGGCGCGAGCACGACGACATACAGCGGTCGCGTGACGATCAGATCCGCCGTCCAGGGCAGGAATTCACCGAGGAAGACATCCTGCAGCACAGCCGTGAACCCGGCATCGGCATAGGAGTCGGCCGTCGCCGCAGCCAGGCTGTGCCGTAGCCGCAACTGGGCCAGCGCCTCGGGCGAGGGGTCCGCGGTCATCTCGGCACGCCCGTTCACCACGAACCGGCGGAAGGCGTCCCCGCGCACGTGCGCCGAGCGCGGCAGCCGCTCGGCCAGCGCCTGGGCGACGGTGGATTTGCCCGCGGCCTGGATGCCGGTGATCAGATAGACAGCCGATGCCATGACGACGATCATGGCGCGCCCCGCCACGACCGGCTACGGCGACCCCGCCGCGCTCAGTTCGCCCGAGCGCCTGCCTTCTGCTCGACATAGCGGTTCATCGCCCAATTCAATCCGCGCATCGCGGCGTTGTACGCGGGCGGGAAATACCGCTGTGCCCAGAAGCCCACGCGAATGTCGGGCGAGGTGAACACGAGGTAGCGGTTGCGCTCGACACCACGCACGATCGAGCGCGCCGCCGCCTCCGGGGTGACCGCGTGCCGCATGAACAGCGCCATGCCCCGCTGCACCGCTTCGGCCGTGCGATCGACGCCCGCGATGTCGACGCTGTCGACCATCGGCGTGGCCATGGCGCCCGGACACACCAAGCTCACGCCGATGCGGTGGCGTGCCAAGTCGAAGCGCAGCACCTCCGACACTCCGCGCAGGCCGAACTTGCCCGCGCTGTACGGCGCGTGCCACGGCAGGCCGAACAGACCGGCCGCCGAGGACACGTTCACCACGTGACCGCCGCGTCCGGCCGCGATCATCGGCGGGACGAACGCTTCGATCACGTGGATCGGGCCCATGAGGTCGATGTCGACAGTGCGCCGCCACTGATCGTGCGTCAGCCGGTCCACGGTCCCCCACGTGGCGATACCGGCCACGTTCATGACGATGTCGACGCTGCCGACCACATCGTGCACCTGGGCCGCCAGCGCCACGACCTGGTCGTAGTCACTGACATCGGCCGCCTCGGCGACGTGGACGGTCGCGCCCGCGGCGCGCGCGTCGGCCGCGGTCCGCGCGAGGCCGTCAGCGGCGATATCGGTCAGCACGAGCGAAGCGCCTTCGGTCGCCGCCGCGAGCGCCGTGCTGCGACCGAGACCGCTGGCCGCGCCGGTGATCAGACAGGTTTTGCCGGCGAACTTCGTCATAGTCGATGACCATACGCAACCATGAACACCACTGTCTATGGAACAGGCGAACGGCTCTCCCACGGAACCGGCGCGAGCGCGACCGTGATGTTGTCGCCGCCACCGCAACGCAACGCGAACTCCGCGAGCGCGCGGGCAGCCTCCGCGGGCGCCTTCGCTGCCACCTGGTCGGCCAGCGTGGCGGGCGCGGGCGAGTAGTTCCACAGCCCGTCGGAGCACAGCAGCAGCACACCGGGCCCCGAGACGCGCACCGTCCGAACACAATTGTCCGCCCACGGCTTCGGCGGACTGTCCGCGCCGAGCCAGCGGATCAGCGTGTGCGCCCGGGGATCGGCCATCGCCGCGCGCTCGTCCATCGCACCCGCGTCGACCAGTGCCTGTGCCCACGAGTCGTCGACGGTCAAGCGCTGGGCCTGCTCGTCGCGCTGGGTCGGCAGCCAATAGGCGCGGCTGTCACCGACGTTCGCCACGGTGATCTCGGTTTCCGAGCCGTGGTGGGCGACGATGGCGGACACATACGTGCACGAGGGTGCGGGACCATCGGGAACGTCCACGTCGCGGACCGCCTGCACCGCGGCCGCCAACCCGGCCATGATCGCCTCGGTCGCGGGCTGTCCGGCCGCGAGCGCGGCGGCGGTCGCGCCGACACCGGCCCGGACCGCCGCACCGGAGGCCACCTGCGGCCGGGACGAAGTCGACACGCCGTCACTGACCGCGATCACGACCGACGCGTCCGTTTCCGGCACCACGCCTTCCAGCACCCCGGCCGCGACGGCGTCCTCGTTGCGCGCATGGACGATGCCGCGATCGGTGAGCACCGCCACCGCGCCCAGATCGGTGTCGAAGCGATCCGCCACCGGTCGCGACCGGCCGCACCGCGCACAGCGCCCGTCGGCGTAGAAGTGGTCGCCTCCGCAATCGGCGCACGACGTCGCGTCGGGACCGGGCAGCGCTATGTATCGATAACCGAGTTCCCGACCGCAGGACCCGCACCGTAGGCCGTCGAGTCCGACAGCCGAGCATCCGGCGCAGCGTAGGTCGGCACCTTCATCGTTCATCGGACGGCTCCCCTGCCGACAGTGCCGCGGCCGGCGGGCGCGCCATGCTCCGGAAGTCGTTGGCCCAACCGTAACCACAGTGGCGTATTGCTGGTGCGAACTTCCACACCCTCCTCCTTCATCTCCCCGGCAGGCCGACTCCGATCGCGATAGTACGGGAGTGTTCCGGGTCTGGATCCCGGTGCCGGATCTCCCTGCCCGCTGCCCGGCAGCACGATAGCCGACGGTCTGCCCGCACCCGCGAGAGATGGCACCCCGCGCCGGATGATCCGCACGAGGGCAGCCGCTCGTCGCTCAGACCAGCTCGGGCGACCGATGCGACCGCCGCCCCCGCGTGCGAAACGTCTGCGGAGGACAGCCCTGCCAACGGCGGAAGGCCCGGATGAAGGACGCCGCCTCCGCATAGCCCAGTCGCGCGGCGACCTGTTCGGTGGTCATGTCGGTGTGCGCGAGCAGCACCTCCGACATGGTCTGGCGTACCTCGTCCAGCAGCGCCCGGAACGAGGTGCCCTCCTCGTTCAGCCGCCGCGACAGGGTGCGCGAGCTCATGAACAGCCCGAGAGCGACTGTCGCCTGATCGGGGATCTCACCCGGAGTGCGAACGAGGCGGTCGCGCACCGACGCCGCGACGCCGGTCCGTGACCGGCGCCGGTCCAGCAGGTCGCGGCACAGTTGTCCGCAGTTGTCCCGCGCGGCGGCGTTCGCCGGTGGCAGCGGCCGGTCCAGCACACCGCGGTCGAAGACCACCGCGCTCGTCGGCGCACCGAAAACCGGCGCCACACCGAAGACGTCGCGGTACCGCTCGAGGTCGCGCGGACCGGCGTGCCGGAAACCGACCCGCCGCACCGGGACGCCCACGGCGAACAATTCACGATCGAAAGCGGGCAATCCGGCCAGGGCCGCTTCGGCGAAGAACGCCCGCATCTCGGGCGGGATGTCGGCGTCGTCGAACACCAGCCGCGCTTCGCCGTCGGCTTCCTCGATGGCCAGTCGCCCGAACGGCACTGTGCGACCGATGTAGCGCGACCCCACCTCGATCAGCTCACGCAGCGTCCGGCTGCCCAGCAGCGCGAGACCCCACGGCCAGCGCGACCGCACATCGCGCCGGACCGCCGCCGCGAGACCGAGTCCCGGCTCGTCGCCGAACCGGCCGAGCACCGTCTGCACCACCAGCAGTTCGTCCTGCGCGGTGATCTCGGCGGAGGGGTCGCCCAGATCGGCGGGCGCCAGCGTGGTACCGGCCAGGCACTCGGCGGGCGCCATGCCCCGCTCTCCGGCGATGCGTACGAGCGCACGCACGCCTGCGGTGCTGCGGAGGGAATCCGGATCGACCATGACTCGCGTCCTCGATGAAGCGGTACTGCGCGGTATCGGCGCAATGTATCAATCGGGTGTCGTGCGCATCGGCGGTTCGCCGAAATGTCGTCACGGCAGCCGCTGGCAGCCAGCTGTTTTCGTCGCCGGAACGGTAGCCGTGTCCGGTGTCGCGTGAGTTCGGCGCCATCAATCCCGGACGGTGATACCGATGGAACGCGCGAAGGCGGGCGCGAGATCCATCAGCTGCGGACTGCTGATCGTGGCCCCGCGCAGGCTGTCGAGCCCGTCGGCGACATCGAGTGCCGTCGCGCCGCGCAGGTCCGCTTTCACCACGCGAGCGTTGCGCAGCGAGAGCCGGACGAGCGCCGAGCCGGGCACTGTGATCTCGGTCAGCGCGGCCTCGGCGAAGTCACAATCGCGCAGCACGCAGTCGGTGAAGGTCACCTCGCGCAATTGGGCCCGGCGAAAGTTCACCGAGTCGAACTTGCACCCTTCGAATCGCACCCGCCGCAGGTTCGCCCCCGCGAAGTCGACACCGGACATCGCGCCCGCCACCACCTCACTGTCCAGCCACGCCGTGTCGGCCAATTCGGTGCCGACCCAGCGGACGTGGCGCAGCCACACATCGGTGAACCGGCTGTAGCGCAGCGTGCCGCGGGTGAAGGTGTTCGAGCTGAACGCCGACTCGTTGAAGCGCGCGTGCGACACATCGATGTCGTCCAGCGCACCGCCGTCGACCCGGACGCAGTCGTAGTCGCCCTCCGCTTCGAGGTCCCCGTCCAAGGCGGTGAGATACCGCGCGTAGGGCAGGTCGTCGAGTTCGCGCGCCATGCACTCCTCCAGTTCGTCACGAAGATCGGTCGGCGACGAGTATTCCGGTGCGCAACGACAAGTTCGGCCGCTGATCGAGATCAGTCGCCGCTCGACTCCAGCCGGGCCGCGCGCGACAGCAGGTAGCGCTGCTGCGGAATACTCGTTGTCCGCTCCGCGGCGGCCAGATACGCCCCGCGGGCGCCGGCGATGTCGCCGAGCATCTCCAGCAGGTGTCCGCGCACGGCGGGCAATCGGTGGTCGCCGGCGAGACGCTCGCCGAGATCGTCGGCCAGCTTCAGCCCCGCCGCAGGTCCCACTGCCATCGCCACCGCGACCGCGTGGTTCAGCGCGACGATCGGATTGTCGGCCGCCGCCAGCAGGCGTTCGTAGAGCAGGGCGATCTGCGGCCAGTCCGTCGCGGCGTAGCTGGGCGCCTCGTCGTGCAGTGCGGCGATCGCGGCTTGCAACTGATACGGCCCCGGAATCCCCCGTGGTAGTGCGGCGGTGATCAGTGCGATTCCCTCGGCGATCGTGCCCGCGTCCCATCGGCTACGGTCCTGCTCCTCCATCGGGATCAGCTCGCCGCCGGGGCCGGTGCGTGCGGCACGACGGGCGTCGGTGAGCAGCATCAGCGCCAGCAGTCCCGCCACTTCGTCGTCCTCGGGCAGCAAGCGGTGCACGAGGCGGGTGAGCCGGATCGCCTCGGCCGACAACTCGACCCGATGCAGTTGCGGGCCGGAGGTGGCGGCGTAGCCCTCGGTGAAGATCAGATACAGCACGTGTAGCACGGCGGCCAGCCGGTCGGCGCGGTCGGCCGCGGACGGCGGGGCGAACGGCACGCCGCTGCGTGCGATAGTGCGCTTCGCCCGGCCGACGCGTTTCGCCATGGTCGGTTCCGGAACCAGGAAGCACCGGCCGATCTCCGCGGTGGTGAGGCCGCCGACCGCGCGCAGCGTGAGCGCGACCTGGGAGGACGGCGACAGCGCGGGGTGACAGCACAGGAACAGCAGGATCAGGGTGTCGTCGGCGTCGCTGGGCTGCCGGTCGGCGGGCGGCGTCAGCCAGTCCTCCGGCAGCGCCCAGCGGGCCACGGTCTGTTCGCGTTGCCTGCGGGCCTGCTCGGCCCGCAGCAGATCGGTGAGCCTGCGCGAGGCGACGGTGATCAGCCAGGCCAGCGGTTTGGCCGGGACACCGTCGGCGGGCCACTGCGTCGCCGCGGCGAGCAACGCCTCCTGCACCGCGTCCTCCGCGGTGTCGAAGTGCCCGTACTTGCGCACGAGCGCGGCGAGGACCTGCGGCGCCAACGGGCGCAGCAGGTCCGTCGCCACTGGATCGGGCATGGTCAGCCGAATTCGGGAGCGGCTTCGGCGATCGGGCGCACATCGGCGTAGACCGATTGGAGCACGTGCGCGGGAGCTGGGCACTTGTTGAGTTCGGCCGCGATCTCGGTGGCGCGGTCGAAGCTCTCGCATTCCACGATCCAGAATCCCGCGAGCACTTCCTGGGTCTCGGCGTAGGGGCCGTCGGTGACGAACGGCTTTCCGTCCTTGATGCCCAGCCGCCTGGTGTGTACCGGCTCCGCCAGTCCGCGGGTCTCCACGAGTTCGCCCGATTCCTCGAGCTTCTTGTTGAGCTCGGTCATGAACTGGGTCAGTGCCGCGAATTCCTCGGCCGTCCACGCGGGCTTGCCCGTGTCCTTACCGACCATGCCGTCATAGTCCCGCTGCGAGGCGTAGCTCAGGATCATGTATTTCATGGCGATTCCTCTGGGTCGTCGGCGCCCCGGTGGCGCCGCTCGTCTGGAACGTCGGAGCCGCTGACCATTCTCGGACATCGCGGTGGAAAAAACTTCTCGATGGTGGTCACCAGGCCGGATGCTCTGCTCGGCCGCGTCGTGCCATGCTGTCCCGCATGATCATCGAGGGAACGGCCGCCGCCGGCTACGAGGCCGTGCGGGAGGCGTTCGCGGCCGATTTCACCGAGCAGGGCGACGTCGGCGCCGCGGTCTGCGTGTACCTGGACGGGCGGCCGGTGGTCGATCTGTGGGGCGGAACGGCCGATCCCGATACCGGGCGACCGTGGCAGCGCGACACCTTGCAGCTGGTCTATTCGGCGACGAAAGGCGTCGTCGCCACCATCGCGCACCTGCTCGCGCAACGGGGCGAACTCGATCTCGACGCTCCGGTGGCACGCTACTGGCCGGAATTCGCGGCGGCGGGTAAGGCCGACATCCCGGTGCGCTGGCTGCTGACGCACCAAGCGGGCCTTGCGGCGCTGGACAAGCCCGTCGAACTGGGTGACGCACTGGCCTGGACGCCGATGGTGGACGCACTGGCCGCGCAAGCGCCGAATTGGCCCCCCGGCACCGCGTTCGGGTATCACGGGCGCACCTACGGCTGGCTGGTCGGCGAAGTGATCCGCCGCGTGTCCGGTCGCACGCCCGGCCGGTTTCTCGCCGAGGAGATCGCGGGTCCGCTCGATATCGACTTCTTCATCGGCCTGCCACCGTCCGAGCAGGCCCGGGTCAGCCGCTTGGTATTCGCGCCCGCGCCCGACTTGACCGCGGTGCCCGAGGACGCCGTTCCCGAGTCGCTGCGTCCGCTGCTCGCGGCGATGCGTGATCCGCAGGCCCTGGTCAATCGGGCCTTCCAGATCACCGACCCGGCGGACATCGACTTCAATTCACCGGCCGTCCAAGCCGCGGAACTGCCAGCGAGCAACGGCATCGGCACCGCCCGCGGCCTGGCGCGTCTGTACGCGGCACTCGTCGGCGAGGTCGAGGGCACGCGCCTGCTCACCGCCGACACTCTCGCCGCTGCCAGCCGGGAACAGGTCGCGGGCACCGATCACGTCCTGATGCTGCCCGGCCGTTATGCCTCGGGGTACATGCTGCCCACCGCGGAACTGCCACTGGGCGGAGCCGCCTCGTTCGGCCATCCGGGCCGCGGCGGCAGTCTCGCGTTCGCCGATCCCGAACGCCGTCTCGCCTTCGCCTACGTCACCAACCATATCGTCGAAGGCGCGCTCGATCTGCGCGCCCGCAACCTGGTCGACGCGCTGAACGGCGCGCACGCGACCGTGCGCTGAGCGTTCGCTCCGCCGCGACGCGCGCAGGCCCACCCGGTCACCGGGTGCGGCGGTTCAGCGCACGGTCAACGTGCACGTCGACGAGTCCGGCTGGTCGGCGATCCGCGTGGTCGTCGCGTCGTCATCGCCGAGTGCCACGCGCCTCCGCGCCGCGCCGGTCGCTGGATCGGTGGTCACGGTCAACTCGTGGCAGGTCTCTCTGCCGTGGATGTGTCGCGGGCGTTGCCCGGCTCGCCGGTCCTCGATCCCGCGGTGAGGACGGACCGTCCTGGCACGGCGCCTGATAGGGCGCGCGTGCGGATCATGATCTCGACCCGAAGCGCGTGGCGGGTCGCGCCGGATCCCTGGCAGCCGTACCGGTCAGCGCAGCGTACGGATCCAGCGGCGCGTATCGGCCGGATCGATGACGTCGTCGACTTCCAGAACGGTGGCGGCGGTGAGAGCCTTGCCGTTGGCGTAGGCGAGCTGGACCAGGTTGTCGAACGCCTGCTGCCGCTCGCCCGGATCCTCTATGGCGGCCAGCTCTTTCGCGAACCCGAGGCGGACCGCGCCCTCCAGGCCCATGCCGCCGATCTCGCCGGTCGGCCAGGCGATGACGAACCGGGGAGCGCGAAACGAGCCCGCCGCCATGGCCTGAGCGCCCAGACCGTAGCCCTTGCGCACGATGACGGTGCCCAGCGGCACCGACAGCGCGGCGGAGTCGATGAACAGGCGGCTGAACTTCGTCACCGTGGCGTCCTTCTCCGCGTCGGGGCCCACCATGAAGCCCGGTGTGTCGCAGAAGGAGACGATCGGCAAGCCGTGCTCGTCACACAGACGTAGGAACATGCTGAGCTTGTCGGCGGCCGGAGCATCGATCGCCCCGCCGTGATGATGGCAGTCGTTGGCGATCAAACCGAACGGCCGTCCCTCGACCCGGATCAGTGCGGTAATGATCCCGGCCGCCCAGTCGCGGCGCAGCTCCAGCACCGACCCGACATCCGCGACGGCCTCGATCGCGGCACGAATATCGAACGCACGCAGCCGATTCTCCGGAACCACGTGCCGCGCCAGCCGCGGGTCCGGCGCGGTCCATTCCTCGATGTCGCCTTGGAAGTAGGCGAGATAGCGCCGCGCGGTGGCGACCGCCTCCGCCTCGTCCGCGGCCACGATGTGCACGACGCCGTTGCGACGCTGCACCTCGACGGGGCCGATGTCCTCCGGGGCGTAGACGCCCAGGCCGCCGCCCTCGATCATGGCGGGGCCGCCCATGCCGATATTCGCGTCGGGAGTGGCGATCACGACATCGCACATGCCGAGCAGCGCCGCGTTGCCCGCGAAGCAGCGTCCGGACACGATGCCGATCAGCGGAACCCGGCCCGAGAGTGCGCCCATCGCGCGGAAGGTGGTCACGTCCAGACCGGAGATGCCGGGATAGTCGGTGTCGCCCGGCCTGCCGCCGCCGCCCTCGGTGAAGAAGATCACCGGAAGCCGTTGTTCGCGTGCGAGTTCCAGCATGCGGTCGGTCTTGACGTGGTTGCGCATCCCTTGGGTGCCCGCCAGCACCGTGTAGTCGTAGGACAGCACCACCGCGCGCGAGCGGCCGGGACCGAATCGCTCGGCGCCGACGGTGGCCACGCCCGCGATCAGGCCGTCCGCGGGCGTGTTCGCGATCAGGTCCTCCGGACTGCGACGCAGGCGCTGGGCGGCCACCGCGAGCGCGCCGTACTCCACGAAGCTGTCCGCGTCGACGAGGTCGGTGATGTTCTCCCTGGCGGTGCGCCGCCCGAGCCGATGGCGTTTGGCGACCGCCTCCGGCCGTGCTTCGTCGAGCACTCCCCGTCGGCGGGCGTGGACTTCGGCGAGGTCGGCGCGCACCGCATCCAGGTCCACCGCGGTGTGATCCATGACCGCGCCCTCGTGCTCGGCGGGGACGAAGGTCAGCAGCGGCGCGTGCGAATCGACGACCGCGCCGATCGCCGCCACGTGGCGGCACACGCGCAGGTCCTGCTCGGCGCGCACCACGTGCTGCATCTTCATCGCTTCCAGCACCGCGACCTCGCCGCCCGCCGCGACCACGACGCCGGGCTCGGTGAGCGCGACCACCGTGCCACCCATGGGCGACCGCACCGCCTCCTCGTCGCCGTCCAGCGTCACTTCGGCGGCCGCGCTCTCTTCCCGGTCGGGCGCAGCGGGCACGACGACGGCGAAATCATCCGCCCGCCGGACCAATTCGTCGACGTTCCGCTCGAACCACGTGGTCGGCACGACGCGGCCCTCCGACAGATCCGTCAAGATCGCGCGCAGCACGGCGATATTGGTGTCCACCCCGGTCACGACGGTCTCGGCCAGCGCGTCGGCGCACCGGCGCAGCGCGGCCGGATAGGACGGTCCGCAGGCGATGACCTTGGCCAGTAACGAGTCGAAGCGCGCGTCCTGCCGCATACCGGTGAACGCGGCGGTGTCGACCCGTACGCCGACTCCGGTCGGTGGCGCGAACCGGGTCAGCGTGCCGGTGCCGGGCAGCACGTCGCCGCCCGCGGTGACGGTTTCGGCGTTCAGGCGCGCCTGCACCGCGTAACCGCGCGCGGAACCGGGATCGGGGAGCGCGAGATCGGCCAGCGTGGCGCCGCGGGCGAGATCGCATTGCACCGCCACCAGATCGATTCCCAGAACCGCTTCGGTAACGGTGTGCTCGACCTGCAGCCGCGGGTTGACCTCGAGAAACCACGCCTCGTCGCCGCGCGCCAGGAATTCGACGGTGAGGACACCGCGGCAGCCGACGGATTCGGCGAGCCGGACCGCCCAGCGATGCAACCGCTCGCGCAACCCGGCCGGCAATTCGGGGGCGGGCGCGACCTCGAGCAGTTTCTGCTGCCTGCGCTGCACGCTGCAATCGCGGTCGCCGACCGCCGCCGCCACGGCTCCGTCGGTGACGATCTGAACCTCGATGTGCCGCGCGCCGGTGATCAGCGCCTCCGCGTAGACCGCGTCGTCACCGAATCCGGCCAACGCCTCCGCGCGGCAGCGTTCGAACACCTCCGGGAGGCGGGTCGCCTCGCGCACCGCACGCATACCGCGCCCGCCACCGCCCGCCGCGGCCTTCACCATCACCCCGTCGGGATGCGCGGTGAGCAGTGCCCGCACCTCGGCGATGTCCGCGCCGCGGGGGCTCGCCGGGATCACCGGGACACCCGCGCGCTCGGCCGCCGCGCGTGCCGCGGTCTTGTCGCCGAAGATGTCGAGCGCTTCGGGCGACGGACCGACGAACACGAGTTCGGCCGCCGCGCACGCCTTCGCGAATTCGGCGCTCTCGCTGAGGAATCCGTAGCCTGGGTGCACCAACGCGCCGGGGCCCGCCTTCCTCGCCGCCGTGACGACGGCCGCGACATCGAGGTAGGCGGAGGCTCCCACGCCGGGCAATGGCACGGCATCGTCGGCCAGACGGACGTGCAGCGCGTCTCGTTCCTCGGCGGTGTGCACCGCGAGGGTTCGCCAACCCCGTTCCCGGGCGGTGCGCAACACGCGGACCGCTACTTCTCCCCTGTTCGCCACGACGACCTGCATGCCGCCCAGTCTCGTTGACATTGACGTCAACGTCAATATGGGTCACCATATCGGCGTGACCCAGTCCACCTGGTCGGTGCGCGCCGCGCGGGAGCGCTCGCACACCTCCCGGCACCGCGATCTGCTCGACGCCGCGACCCGCGTGTTCGCCGAGCGCGGCTACGACAACACCACCGTCGCCGCCATCACCGCCGAGGCCGGCGTCTCCCGCGCGACGATGTACGTGTACTTCGCCTCCAAGGAGGAGATCTTCCTCGCGCTGGCCGAGCGGGTGCGCGACGACTTCCTCGCCGCGCAGGAGCCGGGCATCGAGGACGAAGATCCGCGGCATATGTTGCGCGCCACCATCGAATCCTTTGCCACAGCGGTCGCCGCGGCGGGACCTCTGCTGCGCCTGATCGATGAGCGCGGGTCCGTGGACCCCAAGGTTGCGGCGCTGTCCGAGGAGATCACCGAACGGCCGATCCGCCGCTTCACCCGGTATCTCCAGCGTCAACTCGACGCGGGCCGCATCACCCCGGTGGCGACGCCGCGGGTGATCGCGGAAACGATCGGCTACACCCTCACCGCGGGCATCCTCGCGCGTCGGACCGCCGACGAATCCAGCCGTGCGGAGTATCGCGAGGCCATGGGAAAGGTCGCGGAAACTCTGCTCGGTCTGTAGCCCGCCACCGCACCGCGAGAGCCGTGCATCACGCATTGAATTGACTTACAGCGCGATTGAACCCGTCGAGCGCCGCGTCCAATATGGCTGGACCGGGCGCTCCCCTCGGTTTGCCGCGCAGCTCCAGGGGTAGGCCGATTCGCGATAGCCCCACCCGGACTGGACACCCGACTTTCCCGAGGAGAAGCAGTCATGAATCAGCCCCACGACACCACCGACAAGGACGACTCGCACGAAACATCGAACGCGCGGGAAAAGGGCATTCTCGAAGGCCACTCCGAGAACTCCGGCAATCTGGCGGGCCCGGGGCCCAACACCGACCGAGACGAAGACCCCGATACGTGAAGCCGCCAAGCCGGGCCGACGCGAGGATCAGCGTCGTGAGATTCCGGGACGCCGCTGGTTACGCGTTCGAAGCGAGGTCTTCGATTCGACGCCGTCCCGCCGAAGCTGCCGCCGACAATTCGTCGGCTGCGCCGTCGGGCGGGCGCGGGTTCGATCATCGCTGCGCTACCGGCCAGTTCAGCTCGGTGCGCAGATCCGTGGGGTCCATGTCCGGAGCGGGCTTGGTCAGGTAGACCTCCCACCGCAGCGGCTCCGCGGCCAGTCCCTGCTCATCGATCCAGGCCCGCAGGTGTTCCCAGGCGGCAGCCAAGCCGTCGAATCCACCGGCGTGCACGATCCTCGCCACGCGGCCCGCGGGCAGGCAACCGGCCCTGACGTCGCGCTCCGGGCGCAGGCCCCGGTCGACCGCGAACCCCACCTCCAGATCCAGCGTGGCATCGGACTCCGCCCGATACACGCAGAATGCCGGCCCCTCGATCGTCGCGCCTTGTCCGGCGACGACCTCCGGCAGGATCCGGAACGACCGGTCGAAGAAGTCTCGCAAGCCCGCGGGTGGGACACGGTCACGGATAACCGCCGTGGTGACCTCCGGGACATCGAGCAATTCGGGATCGGCCGTGGAGGCGGCAGCCAGGTCGTCGGTCATGATTCTCCTTGATCAGGTCGCGGATACTCCCTCACCAACGACGCCGTGACCGCCGGAAACTCATCGGTGCCGCCGTGCGCCGGGTCTCATGGTCACGGGCTCGAGCCGAAACATGCGAAGCTTTGTACCAGCCGGTTCAATTTGATATTCGTCGGCGTACTAGACTGCGGGAGTGGCAGCAGTGACATCGCAAGCCGGACAGGCGGCTTCGCGCGGGCGGATCGACAAACGGCAGGCGATCCTGGACGCGGCGTTCGCGGTCTTCGCACGCCGCGGTTACGCGCAGGCGTGTGTGCAGGAGATCGCCGAGGCGGCAGGCGTCGCCAAGCCGACCATCTACAACCACCTCAACGACAAGGAAACCCTGTTCCGGCACACGCTGGCGGCCGCGGGCGACGCGGTGCTGGCCGAGAACCTGGCGGTCGTGGACCGGTTGCGCAACCCCGGCCCCGACTTGCGCGCCACGCTGGAGGACCTGGCGTACCGGCTGATCCGGGTCTGCTGCTCCGAGCGATCCCGGTCGCTGCGGTGTCTGACCTACGGGCAGGTCGCCCAGTTCCCCGACCTGATCGACATCGTGGTGAGCCGCACGTCCGACCAACTGGCCGATGCGCTGGCCGATCGGCTGGCGCGCCTGTCGCTGTCCGGCCGCTTGCGCGCGTGCGACCCGGCCACCGCCGCGGAACAGTTCCTCGCGCTGATCACCGGCCCGATGGAGGGCCGCTCACGGCTGGGCACCCGCAAGGTCTCCACCACCGAGATGCGCGCGGTCGCCACGACGGGGGTCGACACCTTCTTGCGCGCCTACGAAGCGACGGAAACCCCCTGAGCCCGTAGGCCGTCCGCTTGGAAACCGCCTCCACCGTCGACGCGCAGGAGCGCACCGCGTCCGCCGCACCTGGCGAGAGCCGCAGCGCACCTGCGAAGTACCGCTGCCGCCGAATTCGACACCGTACGACTCGCCGCGCGATACCTTGTCGCCGGGAAAGGACCGACGTGACCGGCTCACCCGAAGATCTGCTCGCGACCATCGAAGCCGAGCGGGCGATCTACCGCACGTTTTATCACTTCTTCCGACTCGCGGACACCGGGGAGAGCGAACGTTTCGTCGAATGTTTCACACCGGACGCGCTGATCGAGTACCGGATCATGCCCGGCCCGGTGGTGCGCTTCCACGGACGCGACGAGTTCACCGCGTACATGAGCCGCGCGCCGAAATCCCAGCGCGCCATGGTGGCGCATGTCGCCGGGCAGGCCACCATCGAGTGGACCGAGGACGGCCCGCTGCTCACCGCCTACGCCACGGTATGGCATTGGTTCACCACCAGGGAATTCGCCGACACCAACCGCCCCGCGGACTGGACCACCATCGGCCTGGTGCAGGACAGATACGAGAAATACGACGGCGAGTGGCTGATATCCCACCGCGACGTACGGCCCGTCGCGGGCCGGGTCGCCGCCGGACGCGGCCCTGCCTGAACTCGCCCCTTCTCGCTCATTTCCCGGCACTCCGCCGCTTTCACGCGACGCGACACCGACTTCCGTGATCGCGAACGCCCGTTCCTGGATGATTTGGCGGTCGTGTCGCCGTTCGCGGCCCCCGCGATGACGGCTCGGCGCACGCCACCGAGTTCGCCCACCGGAGTGTCACAACCACCGACACCGCGAAATTCTTTACCGCGCAGGTCAGAAGGGTCGGCAAATCCGCCGCGCCACAATGTCATCCGCTCGCCTGGACCGTCGCCGGGAGTTGGCCGAAGCGGAGACCTGGTCACCAGCGCGGTAACTCTTGGTGAACGACTCGTGCAACGCGAGGGTCCGCCGTATCCTTGGATCCGTTGGGAAAGAGGGGTGATGACCGAACGACCTATGTCATCGCCGCCTACCCTGACCTCCACATTCCCCGCCGCGACCGCATAGCGCTGGGGAAACACTCGCTCCCGCAACGGTTTCCACAGACGATGCGATGTTCACCATCTTCGGCATCGCAGCTCATGCCCAGTGACGACAGTCCAGCGGCAAGGTCTCCTGCGGGCATTTTGGCAACCCTCCAGTAACCCACAGGCGGATAGACCAGGGGTTGCCAAATAGCCTGTGTCTATTGAGGTTTGGCTATCAATTGCTACAATCGAACCGTGCACCGTTAGTTTAGCTAATCAGTGGCAAAGTTTGATTCGGACGCGTCGAAGACCGCGGCTCGCCCGGAGTCCTTCCACCACTGAGGCGGGCGCACGATCCGTTGTCGGCAGTTCCAGGGAGTTCGCTATGGACAATCCGCATGTTCTGGTCATCGGTGGCGGCCCAGCCGGGTCCACCACCGCAGCCCTGCTCGCGAAATCGGGGGTCCGCGTGACCCTCCTGGAACGAGATAAGTTCCCGCGTTACCACATCGGCGAGAGCCTGTTGGCTTCGGTCCTGTCGACCTTGCGCGTCTCCGGCGCCTACGACGCGGTGGCCGCCCACGGCTTCCAGATCAAACGAGGTGGCCACTTCCAGTGGCAGGACGACAACTGGTTGCTGGACTGGTCCAAGCTCGTGGACGCCGAGGCCTGGTCCTGGCAGGTCCAGCGCGACGTCTTCGACGAACTGCTGCTGCGCAACGCCGCAGAGCAGGGTGCGCGGGTGATCGAGCAGGCCACGGTCACCAACGTCCTGTTCGACGGCGACCGGCCGACGGCCGTGGAATGGACCGTCGACGGTGACGACGAAGTGCACACCACCGAGATCGACTTTCTCGTCGACGCCTCCGGCCGCGCGGGCGTGCTGGCCAAACACCAGGTCGTCGATCGTCAGCAGCATCCCGCCTTCCGCAACGTCGCCGTGTGGTCGTATTGGGAAGGCGCACACCTACATCCGGACAGCCCGGAGGGCGCGATCAACGTCGTCTCCACGCCGGAGGGCGGCTGGTTCTGGAACATTCCGCTCTCGAACGGCCGCCACAGCGTCGGCTATGTCGTCTCGGCGCGCAAAGCCGCTCCCAAACTCCGCGAACTCGGCCGAGAGGCGTACTACGCACAGACCATCGCCGACAGCGCGGCGATGAGCAAGTTGCTCGTCGGTGCGCGGCAGGTCGCGGAGGTCAAGGCGGAGCAGGACTACTCCTACACCTCCGACCGGTTCAGCGGTCCGGGCTGGGTGGTCGTCGGCGACGCGGCCTGCTTCCTCGATCCGCTGTTGTCCAGCGGCGTGCATCTCGCGACGTACTCCGGCCTGGTCGCCGCGGCGGCGATCGCGACGATCCTGCGCGGCGAACTGAGCGAGTCCGCCGCGCTGGCCTTCTACGAGGACGCCTATCGCCGGGCCTACACGCGATTCCTCGTCCTGGTGTCGCGGATGTACGAGCAGTATGTGGGCTCGGAGGAGTATTTCGCGCACGCGGGCACCTTGACCACCGGGCACAGCGGCGACACGAAGCAGGCGCAGTTCACCGAGATCATGGCCGGCCTGACCGACATGGACGAGTCCTCGGGCGTGCAACAGCGCGCCGCGACCGCGACCATCATCTCCGCGGCCGAAGGCCTGCACGCGGAGTCGGCGAACCTCGAGTACATGGGCCACCTCGACATGTCCGTCGTGTGGGATCACTGGCGCGACCCGTTGGCGGACACGACGACCGGCCAGTTGCGCATCACGACCGAGCCGGTGCTCGGCCTCACCGATCGGCCGCGGACCGAAGCGGAGATCGCCGCCGTGGCTCGTCCCGTTCTCCCACCGACGGCTGCCACCACCCTTTAGCGCCGGTACCGGCACGGATTCCTCGTGACAGGCACTGCACGGAGCCGGTCGTGACGATCACGCACACCGGCCCCGAACCACCGGGTGATCGCCCGCCCGGTGGTTCGGGATTGCGCACCCACGACGAGATCGGGCGATTCGACCACCCGCTGACCAGGATGCTGCTGGCGAGTGACGGATTCACCACCCCCGCGCTGGCGGCGATACTTCGCACCGACCTGCACGTGCGGGTATTGCGTCAGGACGACATCGCGGCCGGTCGGCTGCCGACCACGGTCACCGACGCTCTGGGCGTATCCGGTTCCGATCGCGTCATCGTCCGCCGCTCCTGCCTGGTCAACGCCGACTTGGTCACCGCATCCATCAATTACGTCGTCGCGGTGCGCGCGGGCGCGGCCGCTTCCGGTATGGACGATGTGCGGGTGCCGATCGGGACCGGACTCATCTCCCGTGGCGTATCCCAGCGGCGGCATCTCCTGCGGACCGGCGTGGTCCGGTGGCCGGACGGTCGCCTCTGCGCGGCACGGGCATACGTCATGACCCTCGGGGATCGGCCGCTCTGCTACATCCGGGAGTCGTTCAACCCGGACGTCATCCCACCCGACCACGCCGCCACGGCCGGCGCCGATCCGCCTTGGGCCGACGAACCGGAACCCGCGCGGCCGGGGTCGTTCCTGGTGGCGAGCCGACTGTTCGAGGCGCACGAATTCCTGGGCAGCGTACAGCGGGGTGCGGACTCCGCAGCGCCACCCATCCGCCTGCGGCATTCGCGGCCCGGGCCTGTACAACCCCACGAATGCGAGGTTCTCACAGCGGATTTGGCGAAAGCAGCACGGGGAGATGGTTTCGTCCTGCACCTCGGTGGCCGCGACGACGCCTCTGCCGGCGACGACACCAGAACGGTCGCCGCGCGCAGGGCACTGACGTACGCGGCGGCCGCGGTCATGACGCATGGGCTGGGAGCAGCGACGGTCACCATCGAACGAGCGCCCGGACGACACCGCGGCGACCTCCGCGCTGCCGCGGCGCTCGACGAGTGGCCCGCCGACCGCTTGCCGATCACGCTGTGCGTGAACATTTTGCGCCGCGCCGCCGACCGGTCGCACGATCCGGTGCGACGCGACCTGCTCCGCGCGGTGAGCGGGCTGTTGCCCGTCGCCGCGATCGCACCGCCGGGCGCCAGTGAACTGCACAATTGGCTACCGCTGCTGCGCATCTCCCGCGAACCGGTCGTCCCGCCCGGCCAGGGACCCGACGAACGATGGTGGGATCGCTCGGCACACCTTTTGTGGCTCGACGATCGGGCGGGGGCTCTCGCCCACGACCGAATGCGGGTCGCCATCCATGCCGGTAACCCTGTCGCGGTAGCACTCGGCCCCGCCACTACCCCGGACGACATCGAGTTCCTCTGTCGCACATTGAATCCGCGGAAAGAGCCGGGGCGGCTCACACTGGTCCCCCGACTCGGCGTCGCCCGTACCCTCGATACGCTTCCGTCCTTGTTCGCCGCGGCCGCCGCGTGTGACACACCGATCTGCTGGGTGTGCGATCCGATGCCGTCCACGCGCATGCCGCACGGCGGCGGCGACTTCGGTGCCGACGATGTCGCCGACGTGATTCGCGCGTTCTTCGACACGTGCCGAACGACCGGCACCGTTCCCGGCGGCCTGCATCTCGAATGCGGCCCCGACCCCGTCGAAACGCTTCATCGCGTTATCGCCGCGCTCGAACTGCGGGCCACCTGGTCACCGCGATGACACGAACTCCCGGCGCGGCGCCGACGGTCCGGTAACGAGAGCCACGCTGGAATCGTTCGCCGGGCACCCGGCGGCGCTCCGGGACTTCGCAACGCTTGCACGAACAGCGCGGGTCGCGGCGGCGAGTGCCGGTGTGGCGATCGAGCGACGGATTTATTGCCAGCAGCGGGAATCGGATATCGAAGTGGGCGCTATATCATCACCCGGTTCCGTGGACATTGGGCTGCCCTTCTCGGTGTCTGGTCCGATGACACGGTACCGATCACCCATATCGCACAGGCGGACAGCTGAGGAATCGAACGAGCTGTCCATATACGACCAGAACCATCGGTAAGTTAGAGATTGATGTTCGCTCTGGTTCTCGCAGCTGCGGATCGGCTACGCTATACCGCCGAGTGGCAATCCTTCCGGGCGCGTTTACGGTCGACGATCACGCGCGGAGCCCGGCGCACCCGAGCTCGCGTGCTCGAATTTCGGAATAATTTCGATTCACTTGTTGGTCCAAGCGAATCCGTGGGATTCGCGATCGAACCGCTACACTTTCGTTATTCTTCGGAACGGGTACAGGTGAGGTGCCGCCCGGGTCGGGCGGGGCCGTGTCAGAGGGTAGGCATTTTCCAGCCGTGAGCAAGTGGTCAGAGCTGCGCGAATCCGCTATGGGAGTGGTTCGGTCGAGCCGGCGTGATGTCCGTGGTCGAGTGAGTGTCCGGGTACGCCTGCTGGCGATCGTGCTCATATCGAGCGTCACGCTACTCATCATCGGTGTGGGCGCGGCCGGCTATCTGGTGCGATCCGCCCAGGCGGCCAAGGAATGGGCGGAGCTGGCCAGCAGCACGACGGCACCGGCCATCCTCATGGTCCAGGCGTTCCAGGAGGAGCGTCGCCTGTCGCTGTTGTCCCTGGCCGGTGACACCGAAGTCGCCCGCGGGCTCGCCGCCGCACGCCAGCGTTCGGACGCGGCGCTGGCGGGGGTGATGGCGAAAGGCGATGCCGCCCGCAAACTGAATCCCGGCGGGTCCGCCTCCGATATCGAGGGCTACAACAAGCTGTTCGCGATGGTTCCGACGCTGCGCGGCGGGGTCGACACCCGGCAGGCCGCGCCGCACGAGGTTTTCGAAGTCTTCAGCGGGGTCATCGGCACGATCATCGCCGCGTCGACGCTCGCCGCACGGGTGGCGCCGGAAGCCGATATCGCCATGGAACTGAACTACGGCGTCGAGCCCCTACGCGCGGCCGAAGCCCTGTCGATGGCGGACACCCTGGGCGCGGTGGCGCTGACCGTCGGCGAGAACACTCCCGCGCAATTGACCGAATTCAGCCGGTTGGTAGGCGAATTCCGCAGTGAGGTCGCCTACTCCGGCCGCGTGTTGAAGAACAAGCGACTCGCCCAACTCCAGGAGATCACCGCCGGACCGGCCTATCAGAAGCTCGTCGCGATGCAGGACGCGGTGCTGGTGCGCGGTCCGGTGGAGGCGGGCTCCGACTCCGACGAGTCCACCGGTACCGGTAGGACCCAGAGCGGCCGCTCGGCCTCCAGGACCACGTCGTCGTTGCCCATGGGTGTCGCGGCCTGGCAAGAGGCCTCCGGCCAGGTCTCGGCGGCCCTGCTGAAGCTTTGGGACGACCAGAGCCGCGACGCGCACCAGATCGCGCGCGAGCGAGGCGATGAAACCGCGCGGCGGTCCATGCTCGGTGGCGCGGGGGTGCTGTTGGTCGCGACCATCGCCTTCCTCGCGGCGTTGATCATGGCCAATCGCTTCATCGGGCGAATGCGGCGATTGCGGCGCGACACACTGGAACTGGCGGACCAGCAGCTGCCCGATCTCATGGGCAGGCTCGGCCGAGGCGAAAGCATCGACTCCGAGGCCGAGTTGGCCCGACTGGATTTCGGTTCCGACGAATTGGGCCAGGTGGCCGACGCCTTCAACCGCGCCCATGTCGCGGCCGTGTCCGCCGCGGTCGCCGAGGCGAAGACGCGAACGGGCGTCAACGCGGTATTCCTCAACATCGCCCATCGCAGCCAGGTCGTGGTGCACCGCCAGTTGGCGCTGCTCGACCAAGCCGAACGCAAGGAGGAGAACGCCGACCAGCTCGAGCTGCTGTTCCAGCTCGACCACCTGGCGACGCGGGCCCGCCGCAACGCCGAGAACCTCATCATCCTCGGCGGCGAGAAGCCGGGTAGACGGTGGCGCAAGCCGGTTCCACTGATCGATCTGGTCCGCGCCGCCGTCGCCGAAAGTCTCGACTACGCCAGGATCCAGACCGGCAGGCTGCCCGAACTCCAGGTGTCGAGCAACGCCGTCGCCGACCTGATCCACCTGATGGCCGAGCTGATGGACAACGCGACAGCCTTCTCACCCCCGCAAGCGCGGGTCGAGGTGTCCGGCGTCGTGGTCGGGCGCGGCGTCGCGGTCGAGATCATCGACCAGGGCTTGGGCATGTCGGAGGCCGACTTCGCCGCGCGCAACGAACTGCTGTCCAACCCACCGGATTTCAGTGTGGTGACCTTGTCCAGCGACACCAGGCTCGGATTGTTCGTCGTCGCGAAATTGGCGCACCGGCACGGTGTTTCGGTACGTCTGGGCGAGTCGGCCTACGGCGGCGTGCGGGCGGTGGTGCTCATTCCGAGCGCACTCCTGCGGTCGGAGACCTCGCCGCGCGAGCAGAGCGACGCTGACCCCATCGAACCCGTGCGGCCGCAGACGCCGGACGACCTCCCGCCTCGACCGGCGCCGGTACCGGGCCGATCGGCATGGTTCACCCCGGCCTCCGAGCGACCGGCCCCGGCACCGATCCCGCACGGCGACGACCGTGGCTTCGACACCGCGGCCACACCAGATCCCGGTCCGGCCGCGGACGCCAGGCCGCCGCTCCCACGCCGCCGCCGTCAATCTCCCCAGGAGCAGGAGCAGACGGCGCCCGCCGCCCCGATACGACAGCGGACCGCCGATGAAGCACGCAATCTGATGAGTGCCATCGAGAACGGCACCCGCCAGGGACGCCGGAAGCGTCCCGACTTCGATTAGTCCGCAATCCCCCCTCTGCAGAAGGCGACGATGACTACTTCCCAGGGAACCGGCCTCGGTTGGCTGCTCGACGAGCTGGTCACCGGATTGGTCGGAGCGAAATCCGCGGTGCTGCTGTCTTCCGACGGGCTGCTGATCGGCCATTCGGCCCAACTGGACAAGGCCGACGCCGAGCGGTTCTGCGCGATGGCATCGGCGCTGCACAGCCTATCCCGCAGCGTCGGCCACCATTTCGACGCCGGCGGCGTCTGCCAGACCGTGGTGGAACTCGACCACGCCGTGCTGTTCGTCACCACGGCCGGAACCAACGCCTGCCTGGCACTGCTGGCGTCCGAGACCGCCGATATGGGTATGGTGGCCTACGAAATGAATCAGACGGTGCAGCGAGTCGGAACACATCTGTCGGTCGACACGCGCCCGCACCCACCCGCTTCGACACAGCCATGAGTTATCAGCACGATCCCTGGTACGAGGAAGACGCCGGTCCGATGGTCCGGCTCTTCGCCATCACCCGCGGCCGGGGTCGTGCCGTGCGCCCGGAACTGAACTTGGTCACCCTGGTGGTCGATGGCGCGCCGGGCACCGCACTGCGGCGCACCGAACCGGAATACGCCGCCATCGTGCAGCTTTGCCGCACCCCGCAGTCGGTAGCGGAGGTGTCCGCGCGATTGAACCTGCCGCTGACGATGACGAAGGTCCTCATCGGCGATCTGCTCGACGACGGCAGGCTGATCTACCGGTCGGCGCAGCCCACGGCCGGGTCGGAATCGGATCTCGGCCTCCTGCGCGCGGTGCTCGACGGCATCCGCGCGCTCTGACCCGACCCGGCCGGTATTCAGCTCAACCGCGCGACAAGCCTTTTCGCGTTCATGTAGGCGATCGCCTCGATCGAGACCATGGGGTTGACGCCCGACGCGGTGGGGAAGCTGGAGGCGTCGGCGACGACGATGTTCGCCACCTCCCACGTGGCGCCGTCCGGGTTGGTGGCCGAGGTTTCCGCTGAGCTGCCCATCCGCGCCGAACCCATGATGTGCAGGGCGCCCAGGGAGCATTGCCCCGGTCCGTACCCGGCGGCCCGGCACGCGGCGGCGAAATCGGCATGCGAGCCGCGGCGGCCCGGTTCGTAGGAGACACCCGCTTGGTGCCCGGAGAAGATGCGCTGCGCACCCGCTGCTTCCAGAATGCTCGCCGCCCCCTCGAACCCGGTGTGCAAATGGGCGGCATCGTAGTCCGACAACCGGTAGTTCACGATCGGCTCACCGCCGCGGTCGACGGACACGGTGCCCGAATCGCGGTCGCGCGTGATGATGCCGATCGCGTTCGAACGCGCGAAATCGAGCATGGTGGTCCGATGGTTCTCGGCGCCGCGCCAGCTCATGAACCCGGTGGCGAGACCGGGATGGATCGGGCCGGTTTCGTAGATCACGCCGTAGCCGTTGCCGTCCAAATCGCTGTGCTCGCGGCAGATCCGGGTCTGCAAGCCGCCCTCCCACGGCCGGATCTCTTCCTCGAACACCCCGAACACCGCGGCCGCCGGGTGCAGGCGCAGGTGGCGGCCGATGTTCTGGTTGCGCAGCCCGGAACGCCGCAGCAACGCCGGAGTCTGGATCGCACCGGCCGCCACCACCACCGCACGAGCGCGCACCTCGATCGCCAGGCCGTCGGACGTGACCGCCGAAACGCCTTCCGCGCGACCATTTCGCACACTGATCCGCCGCACGTCGGCGTCCACGACCAGTCGCGCGCCCCGATCCGCCGCATCGGCGAGCCAGGTCTTGGTCACCGACTGCTTGGCGCCCAGGCGGCAGCCGTAACCGCACCGGCCGCACTCCACACCGGCGTCGCAGGCATCGGTCACGTTGCGCGGCAACGTGTCCACCTCCCAGCCGAGCGCGCGGGCGCCGCGCTCGAGAACGCCGTCGCGAGCCGACAGCACCGACCGCCGATCGGTGACACCGAGCCGCCGCCGCACCACGTCGAGCGCGTCGCCGAATTCGTCCTCGGCGAACTGGGCGGCGCCCAGGGCGGCCCACTCCGCCCGGACATCCTCCGGCGTCGGCAACGACGTACTCCAGTTCACGACCGTCCCACCCCCCAGGCACGTGCCCGCGACGAGGGTGATCTGACCGTCGGCGGTGCCCGGCGGCCCCGGTGCGTACAGGTGTTGCAACCCGTCCAGCTCGCCCGCGCCGAAATCGCGGTCGTCGTAGTAGTTTCCGCGTTCCAGCACCACGACGTCCAGGCCCGCTTCGGCCAATACCGCAGCGGCCACACCGCCTCCGGCGCCGGAACCGACGATCACTACATCACAGTCGAATTCGGTCGTCTCGGTGCAGCGCAGCGGTGTCAACACGGGCGCGGGCGCCGTGGTCAGCGGACCGGAAGGGGCCGGATACCCGATCTCCTTCCACAGCGGATTGACGCCCGTCGGGCCGGGAGTGATGTTGTAGGACAGCAGCGACGCTTGTTTGAGCGCCCCGAAGATCACCCGCACGGATTCGAAACGCGAATCGGCCAGCCGCAGCAATGCCCGTTCCCGCTCCTCCTGCGACAGGCGGGAGAAGCGCCGGAGACCGCTGCCGGTGAGCAGGCCGGTCAGCCGGGAATCCCACAGGTTCAGCAGCGTGGCCAGTTGCTTCTTCTCCGCATCGCGCGGATTGCGCCCCAGCAGTTGGAAGACGGTGTCAACGGCTCCGAGCGCGCTCGCCGACGGCAGCGTCAACCCGTCGCCGGGGTTGAACGTGTCGCAGATGACGTTCATCGCCGCGCGTTGCTTGGCTGTTGGTTCCATGTCGAACAGTCCCCTTCGTTTCGCCAGTGAGTTCTATCACACGACATGAACAACCACTAACTAAAGACCCGTTTGCCCTGGTGATTTCGAATCGCTCGGAAAGAATGCATGGCCACATAGCGTTCACGCCCTGATCACGATCGCGGCCGCGTAACCGACCGCCAGGAACGCGTGCACGACCGAGACGAGCGCCTTGCCGAGTTCCGCCGTCGGGTTCGCGCCGGTCCGTGGCCGCGACAGCGACCACCGGGTGAACGTCCGCTCGGCGTGCACCGCGAGACGCAGCAACTCGGCGCGATATGACCCGAGCAGCGGTTGGTCGCAGGCGCCCATTGCCGCAGCGGTGAGATGCGCGCAGCGACCTATCGTCATCACGACTTCGAGCACCTCGTCCGGCACCGACGTGACGAGGCAGGCGTCCGCGAGCGCTGCTGCCGCCCGGATCCGTTCGACGACGCGGCCGAGCGCCCGCCCGAGTTCGGACAATTGCGCGCCGTCGGCGGCCACGGGCTCGGACTCCAGCGCGGCGGTCAAGTTGCCGATGACCACGCCGAGCGCGTGCTCGACTCGGCGCGAGCGCTCGAGTATCCCGGAGACGTCGACCGGCGAGCATCCGAAGTCCGCAAGCACCGTCGCTGCCTCGACCAGGGTCGCGGCCGCCGCGCGAAAGTAGATCTCGGTAGTCGCGCTCGCCGTCGGCGTGCTCATGCCCACTCCTCGGGTAGTCCCTCGATCAGCCGCGATGGGGTGTCGACGCCGCCCGGACGGCGTCGGCCGGGTAGCGCCGACAACCCCACGCCGCCCGGGTAGCAACCACACCGAACTACCACAGTCGACGATAATGATTCATAACATATCGCTTCTCTGGACTGGTAGATAGCCTATATTGCTTGAAACAGCCATTTACTTAACGGTCGGGTGAACTGCGTGTGGCCGGATCAGCTACGACCAGGCACCGGACGCGGGGGATGCGGACGATCGGAGCGGCTTCCCTCCGCCCGCCGCGAACTTCGAGCCTTCCACGAGACCCGAAACCACCCCCAGATCCCGGCGGCTCGGCCGCACCGCCCGACGACCTGTACGCGTACGCGCGATGATGGAACGAAGCCGATGATCGTCGAGAGGACCGACGGATGTACCGTCTGAGGCGCTGCCTGGTCGCGGTGGTCGTCCTGTTGGCAGCCGCCGGCTGCGGGACCGAACACGAACCGCCGCCCGCCCGCGGTGAGATCGTTTCCACGACGCCCCTGCTGAGTCTGCCGCCCGAGCAGACCGCCGCGCTGTTGACCAACGGTGGAATCTCCACTCCGGTGCGCAACGGCGTCGACGCCTTCCGCATCGAGTACCGGACGATCACCCCGCACGGCGACCCGACCACCGCCAGCGGGCTGGTGGCGCTGCCGCGCACGGACTCCCGGCGGCTGCGGGTGGTCAGCTACGAGCACGGAACCATGACGCTGAAGAGCGACGCGCCGTCGGTCGACACCCGCAACCTCCCCGATCGGCTGCGTACGGTGGCCTTCGCCGCCGCGGGCTACGCGGCGACCGCACCGGACTACTTGGGCCTCGGGAACGGTCCGGGAACGCATCCCTACACCCATGCGCCTTCGGAGGTCAGCGCTTCGGCCGACCTGTTGCGCGCGACCGCTTCCCTCGTGGCCCAGCAGCGCCGAGAGCTCGATCCGGACGTGCTGGTGACCGGCTTCTCCCAAGGCGGCCACGCCGCGATGGCGCTCGGGAAAGCGCTGGCCTCCGGCGCGATCCCGGGTTTCGGGGTGGCTGCCTTGGCCCCGATAAGCGGACCCTACGACCTACGGCACGTCCAGGCGCCCGCCGCACTGGACGGGCGGGTCCTACCGGGCGCGGCGGTGCTCTTCCTCTCCTACTGGATCACTTCCATGAACCGGATCCACCACCTCTACGACGACCCGACCGAGGCCTTCCAGCAGCCCTACGCCGACAAAGTCGAAGAACTCTTCGACGGCTTCCACACCGAGATCACCATCGTGACCTCGCTGGCGCCCACCCCCGGACAATTGCTGACCCCCGGGTTCGTCCGGTCCGCCGCCGAGCCGACCGGCGCCACCGCGGCGGCTATCACCGAGAGCGACGGCACCTGCGACTGGACGCCGCGGGTGCCGGTCCACCTCTACGCTGCCCGCGGCGACCGCGCCGTGCCGTTTCCGAATGCCGAGCACTGCTTGCAAGCTCTCGGCGGCGGCGACGCCACGCTGCGGGACCTTGGCGACGTGGACCACGCCGGAACGGCACGGATAGCCGTCCCCGAGATTATCGGCTGGTTCGAGCAACAGTTCCCGCCGAGCTGACCGGGCGGCTCACGCCGGCTGGGGCTGCGATTCGAAGGGTGCGTCGATCCCGTCCATGACGATCCGGATATCGAGGTTCGCGATCCGACCCGAAGCGTCGAACTCGACCTCGCCGGCGAGACCGTCGTCGCCGAATTCCAGCAACCGGTAGTCGTCGAGGAATTCGGTGTTCAGTCCCCGCCGGGTGAGGTAGCTGTACACGGCACGCCGGTGATCCGTCAGTGGCAGTGCTCCGAAGCCGTGCGCCAGCACGCGAGCGAGGCCGGAGGGGGTGGGCGCGGGCAATTCGAAGGCCGGGTGGTCGATGAGGAACGCCACGCAGGCGCCATCGATGACACCACAGTAGGAGTTCCAGCGCCCGCAGACGATCTTCGCGGCATCCGCCATCAAGCCGGCCACCTGATAAGGCTCCGGCGCCGCGCCACCGAGGACCACGGGCAGTTCGGCCGAACACAATTCGGCGACACGGTAGCGGGACCCGAACTCGCGCACCGTCTCCGCCGCGCGCAGCAGCGACGGCGGGTAGCCCCACGGGTTGACCCATCCCCACAGCCACGTGTCGGCATCCGCCGTTCCGAGCAGGTGGACGTCGGTGCACACGAAGGAGCCTTCGTCACCGAGGAATTCGAGCCGACGTCCGTCCAGGTCGGCCTCCAACACGTGTGCGCCGAGCACCTCCTCGAGGTGCAGGCGGTGCTCGAGCGACAGCAAGCCCGCGTCATCGAGAAGTCTCGTCAGTGGCACGGATTGGGACACCGCGTCAGCGTAGTCAACGCGGAGCCATCGCTCCGCTTCCGGACCGGCTGTCGGGCCGTGCTCAGCCCCGAGCGGGCGGCCGTCCCGGCAAAGGGTGCGGGAGGAAACCGGGGCGACTCCACCTCCGACTTCACACCGGGCGGTCGTGCAACTCGGCCATCGTCGCCTCGACCCGATCGAGCTCGCGATCGACGACGCTCCGGCGTGCCGACGGCAACCAGAAGAGCACGCGGTCGACTCCCGCTTCCGCATAGGATTCGAGAGCCTCGAGGTCGTCGACGGGGGCGCCCATCACGACGACGTCGATCGGGCGATCGGCCCGCTCGCGCAGCTCGGTGATCCGCTCGATGATCCCGGGGCCGTGATTGGGCATCCACGCGTCGCCGTATTCGAGCACGCGATCCAGCACCGTCGGCCCGCCGCCTCCGACGAGGATCGGCGGGTGCGGCCGCTGGATCGGCTTGGGGTCGCTCCAGATCCGGTCGAAAGAGATGAATTCGCCGTCGAACGAGGCCTCGTGCTGCGTCCAGATCACCTTCATCGCTCGGACGTACTCGCCCATGCGCTTCATCCGGGTCCGTGGATCGGTGCCGTGATTCGCCATCTCTTCACGGTTCCAGCCTGCGCCGATGCCGAAGTCGAATCGCCCGCCGGACAGATGATCGAGCGACGCGACCTCCTTGGCGGTGATGATCGGGTCGCGCTGGGCCACGAGCGCGATACCGGTCCCGACCCGCAGCGCTTTCGTGGCGCCCAATGCGTAGGCGCTCGCCACGAAGGGGTCGTAGGTGTGCGCGTATTTTCGCGGCAGCGGCGGCGCGCCCTGCTCGCCGCGCCATGGCGTCTTCCGCGCCGCCGGGATGTGCGTGTGCTCGGCCCACATCAGCCACCGATGGCCGCGCTCCTCAACGGTTCGAGCGAGTTCCGCGGGCCCGAGGCCGTCGTGGGTCGGGAAGTAGGCTACGCCGGCATCCATTTGCTCGAAGTTACCTGCCGAACCCGAGGCCGCCAATGCGACTTGCCGCGGCCGTGATGCCCGGCTTCACTGCCGATCACCCCGGGATGACGTACTGCACCTGGACCGAATCGGGCGAGTGGAAGATTTCCTTTGTGGTGACGGACAACTCGACGTGGCCGGGGCCGGAGGGGATGGTGGCGGAGTTGTACCAGGAGCCGACCAGCTTGATCGTGGTGTTCCCCCGCGCGCCGGTGTCGATGTTGTGCCAGGAGACGTAGGCGGTGGTGGCGCAGGTGCCGATGCCCTCGAAGGCGCTGGTGAGGTGAAGTCCCTGGGAGGAGTCCTGGTCAACGTTCCCGCGAATCGTGCCGTAGCACAGGCCCGCTTCCGTCGCCGTGGTGTAGAGCACCGGGAGGTTGACGGCCTCGGCCGAGGCGGTACCGGCGAAGACGAACGCCGGGGCGCAGGCCACTACGGCGGCAGCGGCGGTCGTGGCCAATTTGGTAACTGAGCGCATGATCTTTCCCCTCTGAGTCTGCACACTGATCGACATGCCCGGATACACGGCCGCCGGGCCTCGGTACCGGGAGTTCGAGAACACCGGCCCGGCTGCACGTCTTATCCGTGATCAACCTCTAGTCGTTACGCCGCACGACATGTACCGCAGATACAGCATCGACCCGAAGGGATTACGAGCCGAAGCTCGAGCGCATCACTGATATCGCAGCCGCCACAGCTGGTTGTCCCAGCCACGCGCGCCGAGCCGCACAGGGCGGTCGGCTAGGTCGGGGTGCTGGTCACGCAGTAGATCCCGCACCAACTCCGCGGTGATCTCGATCTCGGTGTGCGGCATGCGGCTCAATATGGCCCAATCATCATCTCGCGCTACAGAAGCTCGATTCGACCGGGCTCGGGCAGCGCGTGCGGGCGTTCGTCCGTATACCAGGCGTACTCGATTCCGCTGAGCCAGCCGTTCTCGACCCACAGTATGACCTCGCCGATCGGTGATCCGTTGCGGTCGGTGACCCCTCCGCTGGCGAAGATCCCGTCCGGCGAACCGGATGCTCGCACCGCACCGGCCCGCACCGCCAGATCGATGCTGGGTGAACCGATACCCCAGGTGGCGACGACCTGCGAATACGGCACCTGCGCCTGGTACTCGGAGGCGCAGGGGTCGCCCGACGACAGCAGCTTCATGGCGACACTGGTTTCGAGGTCGGTCAACGTTCGCGGCGGAATCGGTGTACTCATCGGTCTCATCGGTCTCGCCGCGTCATGAAATGTATGCGGTGCCGATTCTGAAGACACCGTCGATCGTTGATATCGGCGGTGCACTGCGCGGGGAGGTCGGCAGGTCCCCCGACCCGCCGACGCAGCCGATGTAGCGCACGATATCCGTCGAAGCCCTCGGTCTCGGAAGTACTGCTGGCCGCAGCAGCGTACCTACTGCGGTCCTCGATGAACACCGGCGATCGAGCAGGCGGAGTTCAAGGTCGGTCGAACTCGCCGCCCCGCGCGACCGACAGAAACGCATCCCACTCCGAGGGCGTGAACACCAACGCCCCACCGTGAGGATTCTTCGAGTCACGAACCGCCACGCGCCCGCCGTCCAGATGCGCGATCTCGACACAGTCACTACCGGCGGAACTACGAGTGCTCTTGAACCAGCGCGCTCCGGATAGATCAACGGACACAGTCGAACTCCTTCGCTGCCTGCCGCAACAGGCGTTTGCTACTCGGCACGTCCAACGCTACCCGCTGCATGACCTCGATTGCAGCCCGATAGCGGCGAACAGTGCCTGGTCGCTCCAGATAGATATCACCGGTGTAGCTCTGGACGTAGACCACCGATGGCTCCAGCACCCGCCCGTCGTTGTCTGCTGCAAAGTCCAGAATTGTGAACGGTCCGGTGGAAGTCCCCAGCGGATATCCTGCCCCGAATGGAAGCACCTGCACGCGAACATTCGGCGGCAGGTCCGCCAGGTGCCGCAACTGCACCGACATGACGCGAGGGCTACCGACCACTCGCCTGGTCATTGCTTGGTCCAGCAACAGCATCGCGTTCAGCGGGGCGATATCGCGGGTGATCAACCCTTGCCGGTTGCGACGAACCCTCACCCTCCGCTCGATCTCCTCGGCGGTATCCATCGGGAAGTACACCCGGTCGAGCGCACGCGCGTACTCGGGGATCTGAAAGATGCCGGGCAGCAGATCAGTACGGTAGCTCGTGAGATGGGAGGCCGCCGCCTCCATCTGGATGTAGGCGTTGAATGTCGGATTCACTTGATCGGGAAACTCGTCCAACCACGACGGCGTCCTCCCCTGTGCAGCGAGCGATTTCAACACCGGCAGCATGTCCACCCGCTGATACAGCCTGCACAGCCGCCGCAGATCTTCCTCCCGGACGACCACGTTCGGCGCACCGGTTTCCAAACGGTGCAGCGTCCCCGCTCCGCGCCCGATGGCCCGCGCCGCCACTTCGATGGACAACCCCGCCTCCTGCCTCATGCCGCGCAGGCAGCGGCCGAGGCTGCGGTGTGGAACGCCTCCCGTCCCGCGAATGTCGGCTTTGAGCTGCCGACAATTGCTGCGCAACGTCATAGGCGTGCTGCCGACCACCGTCACCGCATCTGGAACGACGTTCGGCGGTTGGTCGTTGCGATTCGCGGTCAGCGCACACCCACCGCTGTCTTCAGCCTGCGGATACCCCGGATCAGCAACGGGTTGTTCCGCAGGCGCGGTGGCGTGCGTTCGGGATCCAACAATTCGTTGTCCGCCAGTGGGCTGTCTTCGTCCTCGACGGTCCCCGGCTCGAACGGCACCAGGGTCCGGCCGTTGCCGCGCAGGGTCTCGACCGTGCGCAGCAGCGACGACGTCTCGGCGAGTGTGGCGTCGAACTTCGCGGGTTCGGCATCGAGATGTTCGCAGATCAGCTGGCGCCGGATACCGAGGATGGTGTCCCGCAGCAGGTCACCTTCCTCGGTGGCGGGGGTGACCTCGACGGCCAGGTCGCATTCGGTGTCGAAGCCCATCGAGCGGTTGTTGAGGTTCGACGATCCCACCCGCAGCAGCCGATCGTCAACCACCAGCACCTTGGCGTGGACGTAGATCGGCGCGCCCGCCTCGGTGACGGGATAGTAGACACCGAACCGGTTTTCGGTATCGGCCTTCCATAACAGATGGAGTAAGCGGCGGCGAGCCCCATCCATCGCCTGTTGCTCGAGCCAGCCATCGGCGTGACGCGGCAGTACCAGCACGATCTCCGGACCATTCGGCTCACGTAGCCGCGCGGCGATCGCCTCGGCGAGAGTGCGCGAGGCCAGGTACTGGCTCTCGATGTACAACGACCGCGTGGCGCCCGCGATCGCCGCCAGATACAGCGCCTCGACCTCCCTGACTTCGGCGCGGTCGGCGAGCTCTGGGAAGGTCCGCACGATACCGACATCCACAGACCGCATCGTCGGCTCCAACCCGTCCGGCCACAGCGTGTCACCGGCGATCTCGTCGACCGCGGCCAACTGCTCTCCCGTCGCCGCCTTCCACCGGGCCCGGGCCAATTCGCCGATCACCTTCGCCGCGTCGCCGTCGACGGCGGTGGTCGCGTCGTGCCATGGTCCGTACCGGTTGCCGTTCGGCTCGGTTCGGTAGTGGTTGTCGTCCCGATGGTCGCTGGTGTCCCAGCGATCGACGGTCATGTCGATACCACCGCAGAAGGCGAGCGCGTCGTCGATCACCACGATCTTCTGATGGTGCGCTGAACCGATCGGGTGCGCGCCATCGATTTCCAGGTGCAACCGCCGATCGGTCATCCAATTGACGACGAAGATCGGTGTCATCCCACGGCCGATCGCCGCGAACGCGCCGACATTCCACTTCAGCAGGTAGATGTCGAGATCCGGTCGCTGTTTCGGCAGCCAGGACAGGAATTCACCCAGCCGATTCGGCCCTTCGAGAGTCTTCTCCTGCGGCTCGAACTTGATCCGGGTATCGAAGTCCCAGCCGATCAGCACAATGCGTTTACGGGCCTGCAACATGGCGGACTTGGCAAAGCGGAAATAGTCCGCCGCGTCGACAATGCATGCCAGCCGGTCGGCCCGTGCGATCTGCCAGCAGGTTTCGCCGGGTATGAGGATTTGTCGCTCGTCGCTCATGGGTAGTCAGTTCTCTCGTCCAGCCGGACACCCGCACCGCAGGTGACCGATTCACAGTACTGCGCGGTCGCTCGCCTTCTCGGTGAGCATCGTCACCGCGATCCCGTTCCGCCCTGCTGGTCCGCGACTTCACGGACCCGGTGTGACGATGCAACCTGCTCACCCGCCCAGCAGAGGACGACCTCACCGACGCCTCTCCGCGGCAATCGAGAGTCCGTACTCGACACAGCCCCGGTCACCGACGACTACCTGACCTGGCACCTCAGCCTGCTCGGCATCCAACTCGAACACATCAGCGGTGACCGCATTCTGCAAGAAGCGACACACTCCCAAGGAAAGGAAAGGTGTACTTTGACGATCTGGAGTGACGCAGAGTGGAGCAGGGAATGACTTCAGTTCGGCCTGGACGAGAGGTTCCTCTGAGTGTCGAACGGTTCGAAGCGGTTCGACAACTCACTCTTCAAATATCGAATGTTCGGGAAGACCTCCTGATTCCCTTGGGCTGGGATGCCGGGGTCCAGGACTGCCTGCAGCGACTCGTCCGTTCCGTGCCCCGCCAACTGGACCCGGATACGCGAGTGAGGGTGGTCGCCTCCGAAGGCGAGGGGGGCGACGAGGAGGCGGCCGACTCGACCGGCGACTTCGTGCGGCACCTGCCGACGTCCATCGCCGACGTGTGGCCACCTCTGTTGGATCTCACCTTTCAGTTTCTGGGCAGCCAGGAAGCGCGCTACCGAACCGGCTTTTACGAAGACGAGATCAACGACGCGCTGGCGGCGATTCGAAACATCGCAGGATGAGAGTCCTGTCTGTCCCGATCACGCAACGCCTGGCGGGGTGGGATCGGTTCGAGCAAGACGCGTAGTCTCCGAAGGGCCGCCGGAGCGCACACGACTCCGGATGTACCGTCGGCGCGGCGACGCACCTATGCTGCGCGAAGCGTCGCCTCGTTCTTCAACGCGTCGCTGCGTGGGAACACATTTTGCAGGTAGACCCGCGGGTGTATACCGAGGTGGGGTCGTAGCCGGGTTCGGCGAGTATCGCTTCCAGCATCGTGAAGGCGATGTCCTCCGAAAGTCCAATCGGTACGCCCCCGCTATACCGGTGGGCGCGGCGCCGCTGCGTGTAGACGATGTACAGCAGGTCGAAGATCGACCTCACATCGTCGGTCTCGCGCTGGTCACTCCGCCCCTTCGAATTCAGGTCGTCGTCGCCGTAGGTGCGGCGCATGTGGTCGCCGTGGGACGGCCCCCACCACTGCATCAATGCAACGCCCGGCGTGCTGCACGTATCCCGGATCAGCAAGCACGGTGAAACTTTCGGTTGCCGAACTCGATGATGTCCGGGTCGCACCGATAGGGTTCACGGTGAAGAAAGGTGGTTATACGAACGTGTATCCAGGCGGGAAGTCACGGTGAGCGACATCGGCACCGTGGTCATCGAGGCCACCGGCGTCACCTACTATTCGCCGGAGGACGAGGCGGCGTTCTTCGGGTGGCTAGACAAGATCGCTTGCGTCGAGTCGTACTACGGACGAGTGCGCACCTTGTACCTCACCATCGATCTCGAAGCCGTCGATGAAGGCGGATTGTGTGAAATCGTCGCACTCTACCGGAGATACAACATCGACCTGAGCGAATTACGCGTCCTCGGCGCTGGCCGGGTCGGCCCCTGGTTCAGCGACCCCGATCGCTGGTGGCACGAAGGAGTCTTCGTGTAGGCCTCCGAGCCGGTCGGCCGGTTCAAGACTGCCTTCTGTGCCGAAGCCGACATAAGGGTTGCGTCATTCGATCAGAGGCAGACGGCAGTCGGGCACCTATGCGAGGGCCAGTTCCACAAGCCGACAGTAAAATCACCAAAATTGTTGTCACGTGGTTTGAGTCGCACTCCCGTACGACATCAAGTAGCCGCCGACTCTGATCTGACCAACTGATCGGTTCACGTCGACCCTGTCGTCGGGTGCTCGCAGTCCGCGAAGACGCGCGGCGTGTAGACGACGTGACCGCACATGATGCAGATGTGGGGGCGGCGAATGGCCGCCGTCCTATAAGCAGGCCAGCGACCCGACGCGTTTACGCGCCCAAACCGGGTTCGCAGGATCACCCCCAGTACTCGCCGCGCTTTTTCCGCTCTTCCACTTCGGCCAGGTATGCAGCTTCCTCGTCAGTGCCCAGTTTGTCCTCGTCGCCGAACCGGTCGCGCAGATGCTTGCACTTCTCTGGTGGTACGGCGTCGCGGCGGGCATTCCAGGCCGCGAATCCCGCTTTGATCTTCTCCAACTCCTCGGGAGAGATATCATCGTCGCCAGGGTATTCACCCGGTGCGCAGAAGGTTTTGTCCTCCGATTTTTTCGGGCATTACTGGGTTCCTTCCTACTTGGGCAATTCTCGCATTTGAATGATGGTATGACCATCTGGTCCAGGAAATTTGTCGACCACGCGAAACGGGTATCGCTTTCCATGGCTGGACCCGCAACGCGAACGGCCAGTGGTACGACAAGGACGGCCACCCCACCAGCCACGACCGCGACGCCCATCCCGGCAACTGAGCCGCAATCAGCGCCGACCGCAGAACGGTGAGCCGTTCAGTCTGGCGAACCGAAGGTCGAGTTGATCTACCTCAGCCTGGCAGCGCCGCCGCCAGTTCGGCGCACAGCGCGTCGAGTTCGGATGCGGGGATCCGAGGTGCGTCCGGGGTATCGGCGTTGTGCCACGGCACATCTCGTGCGGTGTCGGATGGGCGGGTGAAGACGTGCTGGTGGACGTGGGCCACGCTCAGGCCGGCGACGAAGGTGAAGACGTGGGCGGGTTCGAGGACCCGGCGCAGGGCGCCGATCGACGAGCGGACAGAGCGGGCAAGCGCTACTGTCTCGGCGTCGTCGAGCAGGTCGAGGGCCGCGACGTGGCGGCGAGGCTCGACGAACAGGTACCCCGGCCGCGCCCATTCGCCGTGGGCAGGCCGGTGGGTCACCAGCACGAGCTCATCGGCATGGATCACCGGGCTCACCAGCGGTCCGCTCCCACGGTGTTTGTCGCAGATCATGCACCCCCGCATGCGGATCACAGTACCGCTGCTGCGGCAGCGAGCCCCACGCTGAAGAGATCGCAAGAGCATCACCCTGGTTCAGAGCCAGTCCTTGTACGGCAATCAAGCGCCCGCCCACTCCGGCTCAGAATCTGATCCGAGCAACTGATTCGCTCCGGAGAGACCGTGCCGTCGGGTGCTCACAGTTCGCCCGATGAGCATCCGCCCCGACCCGACCCGCGTGGTTACCCCCAGTACTCGCCCCGCTTCTTGCGCTCCTCCACTTCGGCCAGGTACTCGGCTTCCTGCGGGGTGCCTAATTTGTCTTCGTCTCCGAACCGGTCGCGCAAGTGGATTCGCTCGTTTTCCGGTACGGCGTCGCGGCGTGCGTTGAATGCCGCGAATCCCGCTTTGATCTTCGCCAGTTCCTCGTCTGAAATATTGTCCTCATACGGGTATTCGCCGGGTGCGTAAAAAATCTTCCCGTTGACCTCTTCTGGCATCGTCCTTCTTTGTCCTTTCTAGGGCCGGGGCAGTTCGCGCATTTGGATGATGATGCGCCCTGTCTCCGGATCGGGAAACCTGTCTTCGATTTTGAACGGTGTATTGGTTTTGAATACGACTTCGAGTTCTTCGGGGACGCCGGAATGGTGGCCGATGTAGCGGCCGTCTGCCGACCATATTTGCATTTCCACCGGCAGGTCCTTCGCAGCCTCCGGTGTCGCGGACCCCGAGGTGAACGGCTTTTCGATGATCGTTGATCCGGGCTCGTACCGTGCCAGGTCTTCTGCGGAAATGTCCACGCGCCGGGTCACCGCCCCCTGGTAGACGGGGCACTTGTCCAATGCTGCGTCCATCGCGTCGCGTTCGGCTATCTGTGCGGGTGTCAAGGGCTCGCCGGATCGGATGGCGGTGTTGAGTGGTGCACTGTTTCCGGTGTAGCGCCCGATCGTATCGATATCCGCCCGCGGTAGATCCACCTTAGGAATGCCTTCGGGGTGCTCGATCTTGGGCAGCTCGATCGGGTCCTTCTTCGGCGGCCCCACTGGATCGGGTTTGACCGGCAGGCGCCCACCCGGGAGAGCTTCCAGGTCCCGCACGTGCCGGGCGATATCCTCGTCCATCTTCACCCCGGCCGCGATCCTGCGTTCGGTCTGCCATTGCTCGATCATGAGCCGGATCGGCCGGGCATACCGCGCACAGATCGCAGCGGCACCGGCAACACCGACAGCCGCGGAGACGCCGAAGGTGATCCAGCTCGAGGCAATCGAGATGGCCGCGTTGATGGCCAGCTCGGTCAGCAGCGCATCCCGAATCGCCTCGAGTTGGGTCTCGAGGTTGGCGCGTAGCTCGTCCAGCGCGACACGGTGGTCGCGGCAGGATTGGGCAAGATCGTTCATCGCGGCGATCACCGATTCGGCGGAAGCCTTGACCGTGCGCAGGTCTTCATCGATGAACGCGACTTCGGGTGCGGTGAGCGAATCGAAGGCCATGGCCGCCGCCTCGAGCGCGGCCGGGAAAGATGCCACCGCTTCGGCTGCCGCAGTCCGCGCCCACGTATCGCCCGCATTGGAGATGGTCGTGGCGTTGCCGTCCGGCACGATGATGCCGATCATCTCGGCGAGCCCGATGCCCTCATCGACCAAGCCATTTCCGGGACCGCCGGCCGAGGGCAACGGGATTCGGCACACCACCACCGGAGGCAGGAACGGCGGGGGCTGGGCGGGTGGAGGCGCTGCCTCACCGATGGTTGCTTTGTGTTCGGCCAGCTCGTGGTTGTAGCCGAGGGTCTGCAATATCGTGGCGTAGTCGTGCGCGGCGGTAGCGATTTTCGATACCATGCTCAGAATGGCAGCGGCCCGATTGTCGTAGGACTCGCCCCACTTCTTCGCATCCGAATACGAGCCCGCCATATTCGTAGCCATGGCCATGTTCGGCCACTCGTCATCGATGGACATCCAGAATCGCGACGCGGCATCGGCTAACTTCTGCGCGGTGTCGTAGTAGACCGGCACCGACACGTCGAGCACGGTCACCGCGGGGCCCCGCCGCCACCGCTACCGCCACGCCCGAGGATGGCGAGATTGGCCGCTACGACGTCCTCGTATTCCTTGCGAGCGGACGCGGCGGCGGACTTCATCCTCGCGAGCCCGTCACGGATCTTCGCAGCGGCAGCGGTCCACTCGGCGTGAGCCAGGGCGTGAGCTTCGGCGGCTTCACCGTTCCATGTTCCTTTCAGAGCGGCTATGCGTTCGTCTATCTCGACCAGGGAATCGGCCACAAATCCGTTCAGGCCCTCTATTCGGGCGGTTACGGATTCCAGGTGCGCGAGATCGACGCGATACTCGGTCACGGGTTCTCCCAGCGGTTTCGGTTGGATCGCGGTCAGATCGGGGGCAAGCTCAACGAGCTGTACTGGTTCGCGGCCTCCGTATCGGCGGCCGCGCTGCGGTCGACCACCACGCCCAGCAAGTCGGCCATGTCGGCCAGCGCTTCGAACACCTCGAGTGCGGCACTATGGGTCTCGTCCCAGGCGCCCGCGTATGCGCTGGCCGCCGCGCCGCGCCAGCTCGACATGAGCCCGTCGACTTCGGCACTGGCCGAATGCAACCCGCTGATGAGGGCCTGCGCGGTCTGTTGCACATAGCGCCCTGCATCGGAGACGGTTTCAGGAACCACGGTGAACGTGGTTGTGGCGGACGGGTCGTACGTCAACTGCTGTGCCCTCTCATCCCCCCACAGGATGGTTTCGAATGGTTGGACGCACCGGACAGTCATTCGGTTCCATCTAAAACTCAAACTCTCACACCGGATCTTCCGACCCAAAACCGAGTGTGATGGGCGAGCGTCGCCCGACAGGCGGACCGCGCGAGGGCGGCTCCGGGATCTGCAGGTCGAAGCAAGTGCTGACGAGCGAGTGCCCGAGAACATCCCAGTTTCGTAACACTCCATGGGCTCATCTACGGCTTCAGGTCGATCAGCGGCGACCTGTGCGATGTCGGCACGGGGCGCAGATCTCGGCGTAACCGACCTTGTCGGCACGCAAGGTGTAGATCTGAGTGTTCGATGTAGTCGGCACCACGGCAGGCTCCTCAGTCCGAGTGGTGGCCCAAGCCCTCCAACCGAGGGAAGGCGCCGCGGCGATGGTCGGCCTTTATAGTTCACACTGCGGCCGGCCATCAAGGGCGATGACGGTTGGCTGGTGATCAGATGGTTTCCAGGTGAGGACTCGGCGTGAACATATTGAGTCAACGTTGTCGAACACTCAACTATGCCGTAACCACTCCCAGTTCCGCCGCGATGCCGCTCGAGCCCGACATACCAGGAGTAACGCACGAATTCGGCGAGTGCCTGCTTCTTCTCATCGGTGTCGAGTGCGGAGACGCGACGTTCGCCCGTGCCGCAGCCAAAGCGATCCGCCGTATCGCGCGCAAGACCGACACTACTTGGATCGTCATCAATGGCTTCTCGCATCTCACCCGGCCGGGTCACGAATGCGACACCACGACGGCGAGAACCGTGCTCGCCCGGATCGCCGAACACCTGCGCGATCACGACTTCGCCGTGCACATGATGCCATTCGGCTGGAACAAGACCTGGCGCATGGAAGTACGCGACGGCGAGTGGGAGCAACGGATGACCCGCCTCCCGCCGATTCATGCCGACCGCAACGATCGCGCCCGGCTCGAAGGCGTGAGAGCTGAACGCTCGAGCTCCGAGCCCCGCGCGTTGACGAGCCCGTGACCGCCGGGAAGTAGCGGGCGCGCGAAGCGCATTTCCGCCGCCCGCAATGGCTTATCCCGGTGGTGATCGTGGGAGAAGTGCTCACCCGCACCGCGCAGCACGATGACCGCGACCTCGTCGTCCTCGGCGGCACGCACCCAGGCGGCGTCGAGTACGTCACTCGGTTGCGAGAATATTATTCTCGTATCAGGAAAGGATAGTCTCACAACTGGGCGGACACGGCGACTCGAGAACCCGATGACACACCGTTCTCCGATACAGTGCATTCATGTTCTCTGCATATGACCGAGGACCGAGGCGCCCGTGACCAGCCCGAGCGAGAAACCGGCCTGGAAGCAGCGCGCCGTCGAGCGCTCCCTTCGCACCGCCAAGTTGCGCGCCGAGGAGCGCGTGCAGCGGTTCCTGGACGCCGCCCAGGCGATCATCACCGAGAAGGGCAGCACGGACTTCACGGTGCAGGAGGTGGTGGACCGCTCACGGCAGTCCCTGCGCAGCTTCTACCTGCAGTTCGACGGCAAACACGAACTGCTGCTCGCCCTCTTCGAGGACGCCCTGAGCCGCACGTCCGACCAGCTGCGCGCCGCCGCCGACGGCCAGACCGACCCGCTGGACAAACTCCAGGTGGCCGTCGAGCTGCTGTTCGAGCTGTGCCGGCCGGATCCGTCGGCGCAACGCCCACTGTTCACCGATTTCGCATCCCAGCTGCTGATCTCGCATCCTGATCACGTGAAGGTCGCGCACGCGCCGATGCTGGCGCTGTTCACCGAACTGATGGACCTGGCCAAGAACGCGGGCCAACTGCGCCCGGAGGTCGATTCGCGCCGGACGGCGGCCATGGTCATGCAGACCGTCATGTTCACCGCGCAATCCGCGGGAGCGGCCGACGACGAGACGCAGCATCCGATCACCGCGTCCGAAGTATGGAACTTCTGCGCCCACGGTTTCGCTCGCGACTGAGAACTCCATTCTCCCAATAGAGAGTTTAACTTACACTCGGGTGCATGCCCGATCTTCGAGACCGAACTCGGAATCCGCTACATGCACACCGACGCCACCGACGCGACTCTGTGCTCGCCGCCGTAGCCGGAGCGGAATCGCTCGGGCCCCTGCGCATCTCGGTCGACACCCACGGAGGAGGCCTACTGGGGCCCGCAGGTGCCGTTCCCCGAGCGCATGGGCCCTTCCTAGGAGTACGCCGAGCTGGCCGCCGCCATCATCGAAAACGACTACCTCAACGTCTAAGTCATCCGCCTCGACGCCGCCTTGCGCTTCCCGCCGAAGTAGCCCGCTGCGCGGCGAGCGAGCCCGACTGCCTCCGTTACAGCCTCGCGGCAGCGTCCGGGTCGTCCGGCGCGGACGCGACACCGACCGCCCGCCGCGCCGGGGAACGATTTCGCTGGTTCTACACTGACCCCGCTCGGTGAGTGACGTTTAAGCTGGAATCGGACGGCCTATGCCCTGGCAGTAGGGAGCGGATGAACATCGCCAAAGCGCCTCAGCCGGAATACCGGCGGGCCTGCTTCGCCGATCTGGACGACATCGCGGCCATCGAGGCCGAGGTGTTCGCCGAGCCGTACCTGTATCTGATGCTGCGCCAACTGTTCGACCTGCACGGATCCGAATGGCTGGTCGTGGAGGTGGACGGCACGGTGATCGGTTACGCGCTGACCCTGGAGAAGAAGGGCCGGGCGTTGCTGTTCACCTTCGCGGTGGCCAAGAGGCACCAGGGCGGAGGGTACGGGCGCGGCCTGCTGAGCCGCACACTGCAGACGTGCCGGAAAGTGGGAGCCGAAGTGGTGTATCTGACCGTGCGGCCGGACAATCAGCACGCAAGCAACCTGTTCAAACGAGCGGGCTTCGAGTTCGTCGAGCACGACGACCGGTATTTCGGCCCCGGCGAGCCCCGCGACGTTTTCGAATACCGGCTGAAAGGCCGACCGCTAGACTCGTGATATGGGGGAGATCTCGCCCTTCGTCGCATCCGTCTCGACCCGGATCACAAGGCGCGCCGACGAATACACCGCCGAACTCGATCGGGGTGAGCGCTCCGAGCAGACCGAACTGGAGCGGTTCGCAGCGCACGCCGAGGCTATTCTGGCCGACTACGACCCGCCCAGCACGCGGCGGCGCTCCGATTCCCTGGTGTTCCGGCATCTGTACGCCGCCGCACGGCAACCGATACCCGACGAGGCCGGCTGGCGGGTGCCGAGCGCGATCCCGGCGGCGCTGCTGGCCGCGGAACTCGAATTCCGCGGCCCATTGCGGCTGAGCAGTCGACAGAACACCATGCTGGCCGAGGTGTACGAGCAGTTGGGCGCTCAGCTCTCCGCGGCGCGTCTGCCCGGTCACGCCGCCCTCGCCTATCGCAGAGGCGCCGCGCTGTACCGGATGAACGAGGACGACGAAGCGCAGGACCGCTGTGGTCTGCGCTTGGCGCGGGCGCGCACGCTCGCGCTGCCGCCGGGCTGGCGGCGGTGGACCGGACAACTGTCGTATGTGCTGTGCGGCTACGGGTACCGGCCGTTCTGGCTGCTCGGCTGGGTCGCGGTGCAGCTGGTGCTGTTCACCGTCGCCGCTTTGGCCCTGAACGGCAATCCCTCGCCCGCCGCCACCGTCTATACCTGCGTGACCAGCTTCATCAATCCCCTGGGCCCCGGTGACACCGAGGATCTGCGCCCGATCGCCCGGCCGTTGTTCGCCGTGGAAGCGTGGATGGGCACGGTGTCGATGTCGGTGTTCTTCGCGCTGCTGGTGCGCAAGTGGTTCCGGATGTAGCGCGACGCGGCGCTACCATTCGGCGTCGAAAGCCTTGTGCCGCAGCGCGTCCAGCGTCGCTATGGCGATACGGTTCTGCAACCGCGCGACGAGGGCGTTCCACTGGCGAGACAACCCGGGATCCGTCTGCAACTTCTGCCACAACGTCCGCATCGATGCCGGAGTGTGCGCTCCCGGCATCCACAGTCCGGTGAGATCCTCCAGCACGGGGGCGAGGATGTCGGTGCGTTCGCGACTGTGCGAGGGGAAGCGGTCGGCCTCGGCCAGCGCGTCGGTGACGACGGTCAGCAGCCAGTCGTGCGCGGCCAGGTCCTCGCAGAACCGCTGCGCCTCATGCAGATCGGCCTCGTTGCGCACCCGCATCCGGACGGTGCGCACGGTGGCGTCGTCCAGGTGCAGCTTGGCGGTGGGGCCCGCACCGCCCCCGATCCAGGCAACCCAGCGCAACCGGGTGGCGCCGGTCCGCACCGGCGGCTTCTGGTCCAGCCTGGTGTCGGCGCGCAGGCGAGCCAGCAGCCGCTCGCTGATCGAAGCCAGGTCCAACGTCTCGGAGCCGACCGGACCGGTGAGATAACCCTCGGCCAAAGCCTCAGCGCTGCCGCTTCTTTCGGGCAGGCGGCTGATGACCTCGGTCACGCCCTTGCGGCTGAGGTAGTGCGACCACGTCTGCCTGCGCCGGTTGGCCGCGCGGACCACCTGGGTGCGTGCGCTGGACTGCAGCACGCGGCCGCCGGACAGGACCGCGCTGGTCGCCACGGTCCCGACGATGTGGGCGGTCTGCTCGCCCACGGCCAGATCGCAATCGACGCCGACCGCGGTGGTCGGCGACACCGCCAGCGTGCCCGGCCGCTCCCGCCAGCGCACCGTGCAGCCCGGCATGAGCGCCAGCAGATCGCAGGCCTCGGGTCCGGTCAGCGCGGTCGCCGACGGCAGCAGGCAGGTGCGTACTTCACCGAGCACGACCAAAGGCGTGGTCGAGGCCATGTCAGGCTCCGTCGAGCAGCAGGTGCGAGAGCCGTTCGCTGACCGCGCGCGGCACCGGCACCGGTGGCACCTCTCCGCCGCCACGGACGATGGTCTGTTCGACCACGTCGTCGTCGAGATCGAGATGGTCGAGCACCAGCCGCACCGCGTGCTCGATGCCGATGTACCGCTTGGGCAGCATCGACAAGGTCTTGTAAGCGGCGAACGGCGCGGCGGACGGATTGAGCCGCACCACCGGCGGAATGTCGTGCCAGCGGCGCGGCGCGAGATCCTCGCGGCGCCATGGTTGCGGATCCACCACGGCGGCGCCGTGGTAGCGCAGCATGCCCAGCCGCAGCAGATGCCAGACCGCGGCCAGGAACGGGCACGACCAGCGCGTCACCGCCACCCCGTCGACGACGTGCTTGCTCCACAGTTCCACGTCCAGGAAGATCGAATGCTCGCGGCGGCCGAACTCCTCCGGCGGCTGATAGATCCGCTGCCGCATGGCCTGGCCGCGTTCGTCCTCGGAGGACCGCCGCCCGTTGCACAGCCAGCCCGATTCCGCGGTCGGCGGCCTGCGGCCCGTGCTCGGCGGCGCGGGCTCGGCGACGATGCGCGCGGCCACCATCTCCGCCACGGGAATCGGCTCACCGAACGCCACACCGTCGACGAACCTCGAGGCCCGCCAGCAGGCGGACTCCCGGGCCAGATAGTCGATGACCAACCCGGCTTCGTCCGCGGCGCCCAGCAGCTTGGTGAGGATGGCGGCGGGGTCGGTGTCGGGCTGGAAGTAGTCGTCGATCAGGTAGCAGGTGCTGACCCGGGCGTTCGGTCCGAACTGCACCTTGGCCGACTCGGTGAAGGCAGATACCAGCGGGACGATGCGGCGAAACTCCGCGCCGACCCGTTCGATGTCGGAACTGATGTCGTTGAGATAGAAATGCCCGACCTCGATCGACAAGTGCGACAACGGGACCTGAGCGATTCGCGGCTGTTCCGTGGCCTCGCTGTAGCCCTGTGTTTCCCCCATCTACAGCCTCTCCCAGGTCGCGTTGTCGACCAGTCGTCGAGCGAGCTCGGCATAGGCCTGCGCGGTCTGCTCGTTGGCGATCTGGGCGTTGACGTCGGCGTCGAGAATGAGCTGCTCGCGCCGTTGCAGCACCGGCTCGATCGGGGTCGAGCCGAGCACCGCCGTCGTGCCGAGCCGTTTGGCGGTGGCCAGCCGCCGCAGCGCGGTGTCCTGCTCTTGCAGCCACGCCGCCTGCGCCGGGCGCTGGGCGACACCGTCCCAGTTGGCGTCGGGCACCGCGGTGCGCACGTAACGCACCGACCCGAGCAACTCCTCCGGGTCGTGGCCGCACTCGGCTCCGGCCTTCAGCAATCCGTGCGAGCCGTACACCAGGCCGGCGGCGGCCAGGATGTGCTGGCGCGTCCAGCGGTGGAAGATCAACCATCGAGCGGTCAGCCCGCGCAGTTGCGGTAAGGCGGTCGCCTGCAACACGATCTGCAGCGCCGCGGAACGGCCCGCGCTCAGATCCACGAACACCACCCGGAACTCGTGATCCAGCGCGACCAGTAGTTCCGCGCAGCGCTCGACCACCGCGTCGTCGTCGGTGAGGAATTCGGCGCCGCCCTCGTCTCCCGGCAGCAGCACCAGCCGCCCCGAGTTGGGGCCGATCCGGCGCAGTTCCGGCCGATCGGTCGCCGCGCCCACGTCGACGCGGGCGACGGTTCCGCTCTCGCCGAGCAGGTAGGAATGCACGCCGCCGCTGGGCACGCCGCGTTCGGCCGCGCCGATCTCGAACAGCGCACCGGCCGTGGGCGAGCCGAGGTCGAAGTCTGCGTAGACGACGTTGAGGCCGGAACGGCACAGCCGGTAGGCGATGTTGCAACTGGTCACCGACCGTCCGGTGCCGCCCTTGTCGGAGGTGGAGAACACCAGCACGATGCCGCCCCTACCGTGTCGCGTCCCGGCGGGCGTAGGCCAGTTCGTCGAGCTGGACCAACGCCTGGGTGGCCAGGCTGTAGGCGGTGCCGGGACGTTCGCGCAGCACGCGGCGGGCCCGGTCCAGCGACTGCCGGATCCGGTTGATCGCAGCCTGTTTCGGCGAGCGATCCTGGCCCTCGACCTCCAGTTCCTCTTGATTGAGCAGATGCTCGGCCTCGCTGAGCAGGTCCACCGCGCGGGCGACCATCGCCTGCGGAGCCAGCGGCGGTTGCTCGAAGGTGCTGTACGCGATGACCAAGCACTCCATCATTCGCTCCGTGACGAACCAGGACGGCCCTTCCGTCCGTATGTCGCCCGTGCCGACCAGCCTGCCGATGTCGTCCCACAAACCGACCACCGAGCCGTTCCGCAGCACCCGCCGGTCGAGGTGATCCATCGCCGCCTCGGCGAGTTCCATCAACCGATCGCGGGTGTCTACGTCGGTGCGCAGGCGTGCGGCATCCAGGCAGCGTTTGAGCAGCAAGGTCGCGAAATCCGGGACGTACCAGATCAATCGGGATCCGTCGGCGACGTCCTCGCTGCCGGCCAGGTTCAGTCGCACACCCGGGAAGTGCAATGGCGCGGCCGGATCATCGACCGTGAACCGGCTGGTGATGCGCCCCCGGCGGGCAAGCTGATCGAGCACCGACACTGTGCGCGCCAGATCCTCGGTGCTCTCCCGGTAGACCAGGTCCTGGATGAGTACGGCGGCGACCACGAGACTGAAGTACTCCGATTCCTCGCCGTCGGAGGTACGCCACGGGATGTCCTCCAGCGGCCAGCGGCCACTGTCGAAGCGGGCGACCCTCGACCAGTAGTTGCGGGTCAGCTCGAAGCGCAACTGCAGCGCGTCGGCGAGCGTGCGCTGCTCGTCGGTCAGCAGATCGAGTTCCCGGATGCGCTGCGACGACAGGTCGCTGATGCCGTCCAGCGCGACGGCCGTGAAGTACAGGTAGGGACGAGATTCGGCGTGCCCGGGCGTGCTGCTGACCCGGCCGGGCACGAGGTCGATGGGTTCGGCGCTGCGCACGATGCCCCAGCTCCATCCGCATTCGAACAGCCGCCCGTCGTCGGCGATATCGATCTCGGTGGTCTGGCTGAGCCTGACCTCGTTGGCCGCCTGCACCCGCAGGCGTTCCAGCTGTGTCGACAGCCGTTCGATGACCTCGTCGGACGGCGTACGGGACTGATTGAGCATGTAGACGATCGATTGACCGTATTCGGTCTTCGGCTCCGGTGTGTGGATGACGAAACTGCGGACCAGGCCAGCCATCGCCGCGGTGAGCCGCGCGCTGACCTGTTCGATCACCATGGGGATCCGCTCGCGCAGCTGGCGAGCCTCCAGCCGGACCTCACCGCTGACGAAGCGCATGAATCCGCGCAGGAATCGCAGCGCCGCGATGCACAGACTCAACGACATCGAGTACGAGTCGACGACCTCCACCGCCTGCTGACCCGGGGTGAGCGGAGTGTCGTCGCCCGAGCGCAAGTAGGAGCCGCTGGCGAAGACCGGTTCGCCGTCGGGTCCGGTGTAGCGGCGCAGATAGTCCTCCACCAAGTCGACCAGGACGCCACCGATGCGGGTCTCCTCGCCGAACGGGGCGAGCGCGGACCGGACGTCGGGACTCATGTCGTTCGGCTGGTCCAGCGCGAACGCCGCGATCTCGGTAGCCGGATACAGCAGGCAGAGCAGTTGTTCGGCGTCGCTGATCGAGTTGGCGCCGTCGCGCCCGCCCCACGTCCACGTTCCGTTCCGATAGGAGTAGGCCAGCACCGCTCGCCACAGCTCGAGCAACTGCTGCCTCGGCCGAATCCTCATCTTTCTCGGACCTCGCCCCCGCATTCGACCGGCGGCGCCGGACGTCGTTACCTAGAGTGTGCCCCGCGAATGTTCACTTAGCCAAGCACCCTTTCCAGGACCGCCGGTTGCCGCGAGATATCCTGCGGTGCATCTGGTTCCGCGCAATCTTCGCGCGTCCGACGGGCTATTGCACGGCTACTGTTCCGGCGTCGCTGCCCGCGACCGGCGACGCGGCGTCAGCCCCGGCCCGCGGTGTGTTTGCTGATCACCGCGCGGAAGTCCGCGGTCTGGAAGGAGAGATCCTCCGCGGTCGTCGCGTAATCCAGGGCGGCCGGCACCGCCCTGACGTCCACCGGTCGTGACCGCATCGAGCACGCCCGGCACACACCATCCGCACACCGCACGCACGAGTTCTCCACACAGCCGACGTAGGTTTGCCGTTGTGTTCGTGAAGACGCTTGGTTCGGCCACGCCACCTCTTGCGGCCGCTCTCCTGACTGTGGTCACACTCGGCTATACGTTGCATCGCGGCTGGATACTGACTCAGCTGTGGCTCCTCGCCTTGCCGTTGTCCGCGCTGGCGTTCCTGATCTCGATCGCACTGTTCACTCTCGCGCTGTGGCAGGCGCGACGCGACGCGCAGCGGTGGCCCTTGGCTGTCACGGCGGTACTCGCGGTGATCGGTCTCTGCGGACCTGTCTTCCTCATCCTCGAACCCGAGGCCGCCGCGTGGACCCGGTTTCAGCTCGAGCGCCCAGCGTTCGCAGCGGCGGCCACAGTGGAAGTGCCGGAGCATGGCGCAGGCGACTACTACGGTGTCGCGCTACCGCGTCACCTGTGCTTCGTTTCGGCGAACTGCAAGGTGGCTGTCATCGGCACCAGCGGTGGACAGCCGGTACGGTTCGTGCCCGACTACGTCGGAATCCCGGACGGCGCAATCGGTTACGGGCACTTCACCGGAACACCCGGAGCCGGGCCGTACGACGGGTTCGGCGATCCTATCTGCCCAACGACGGAGCTGGCAGGCGGATGGTGGTGGCTCACGCCTTGCCCCGAGGCCTAGTGCCTCGTCCGGCTTCGTGATCGCGGCCGCCCCGCACAGGCCCGCCGGTCACGGCCTCAGCTGCCGCGCTCGCCCAATCGCGGCGGTGGCGCGTAGCGGGGCTCGTAACCGGCGATCCGGATCGGGCTGCCGACCAAACGAAATATCCCCGCCGTCACCACGATTTCGGGGCTGGCATCCAGCGCTTCCGGCAGGTCGCCGACCGCGGCGGCGGGAATGCCGAGCGGGCGGCGCTGCTGTCCCAGGGTGGAGCGGTCGAATGCGCTGGCGCCGGGACTGATCTGGTTTCGAAATCATTTCCATCGCCGCTGCCGGCACCGCGGTTGCGGCGGAATGAGTTTCGTCCAGAAGTCATGGCGTACCGCGTCCCACAACTTGGTCATTTCCGGAAGGAGTTCTCGCGCTTGTGCGAGATCCGGAAAGTTCTCGGGACCGAAGGATACGATCGGCGTGACGCCGGATGCCTCGTGGACGGCGACGATGGAGATCAAGTGATCCTGGAACAGCCGCCATGTCACGTGAAATCCTTCGACCTCGGTTCTTCGCATATCATTCATGTTCGGTTTCCAACTCTTCGACTCTGGCCCAATGCATTTCAACCGTTATCGATGTCGGCCTCCTGCTGATTTTGGTTCACGGATAATCGGTCGGGTCGGGTCCGGGCATGAATGGAGAATGCAAACATGCCCCTATATCGCATCTACTGACGCTCGCCCGGCGTCAGCGCTACCGCGCTGCGACCGGGAACGGCGCACGCTGATCGACTGGAGTGATTCCACACCCACTCGACCGCACGCCGATCACGTGCGGTATGTGCGGGCGACCAACGCAGAACGCAGGCGCCAAAGCCCGCTCGCCTCGGCCGGATCGAAACCCGTGAGCTGACCGATCCGCTTGAGCCGGTAATCCACGGTGTTGGTGTGTACGTGCAGTAGCCGCGCAGTGCGCCGGCGGTTCAGGTTGTGCGCTATATGGATTTGCAGAGTCTCCAGCAGTTCCGGATATTCATCCAGGGGATCGAGCAGCGACCCGAGCTGTTCGCGGGCAGGGCCGGGGCGGGTGAGCTGGTATTCCAGAGCCAGCTCGTCGAAGTGGTACAGGTCCGGCACCGACCCGAGCCGGGTCACCATGTCGAGCAGTTCGTGGGCTTGATCCGCGGCGGTGGGCACGGTGTCGGTAGAGGCGGTCACCTCGGTGGCGGTGATGTGCACGCGAGCCGCCCGCGACAGATGCCCGATCAGTTCCTTCAGGGCGCCCTTGGTGATGTGATCGGCGGGGATGAGCAGCGTGCCACCGTCGACCGAAAGCAGCGACAGCACGGTATCGTCGCAGCGGGTGGCCAATTCCGCCTGCACCCGCCGGAGTTTGCGGCGGGCAACGACTTTCGCGTCCAGCACCGGATTGGACTCGTCCGGGTGAGACGGAATGGCGAGGGCTATTACGCGATAGCGCTCGGAGATGTCGATGCCACACTCTCGGGCCATGGTGGAAGTGGGATGGCCCCCGAGCAGCGCCGAGGTCAGCGTGTGCACCGCGGTGTGGTGCTCCGACACGACCGCGCGCAGTTCACGCACATAGGCCGCCGACACCGCCGTGGTCATGGTGTCGAGCATTTCGACGACGAGTTTGGCGCCGTCGAGGATGCTTCGATAATCGGCCGTACTGACGGCGAGCATCGGATCGGTGTCAGCTGAGCCGGAGGCACGCTGCTCGGCCAAGGCTGTGGACACCACCAGGTCGAAGCCGATCTTGAAACCCTCATGGATTGCGTGGTGAATGGTACCGATGGGCACACCTTCGCGAGCCCATTGCGCCGCAGCCTCCTCGAGTTGCCCGGTCTTCTCCGAAATGTTGCTGCCGTCCAGCATGCTGACTGCCAGCTCCAAGCACACACGGGTGATGATGGTGATGTCGCCATGGATCGCGTCACCAGGCAAGGTGCCGCAGGGTGCGACGGTTTCGACAAAATGCCCGACCATCTGCCGCGACAAGGCGCGCACGTCTTTCAGCGGCAGCGACATGGGCCGACCGGATACAGTGAGTCCTTGCCGTCCGGCGAAGGTGAGAGCCATGGTGGAGCTTCCTTCCACCCCCGTTAACTGAGCTATTGCACCAGCGTAGCCAGCGCAAGAACGTAGAGAACGGTTTACTCCGAGTAACGTGATATTCGGCAAGCGCGGTCGGCAAGCGATAGTGATTGTTCACAATGGCGGTTCGACTGCACTGCCGCCGATGGGCCGAGATGGCGCGAGCGACGATTCGAGCATAGCCCGGGCAAGTGGTCGAAAAGAGAGTAACCGGCGAGTGCAACGGCGCGAATCCACGCCCTCTCGCGTACGCATCCGCCGCAGACACGGTCTGCCTGGGCCGCGCGGAACTCGGTCGACCATGCGACCAATGGAAGTCCGACAGCCCTCGGAAGTTCGTTTCCCTAATCAAGGTCCAGCGGGCCTGCTGCTGCGCATCGAGCCATTGATACGGGTGGATCGAGCCGGCGTCACCCAAGCCCTAGAGGGTGGCCGGCGCACAAACCTACTCGGCGCTGGAGCGCTGTAGCACATCTCCCGATCCACTCCCGGCCGGGCGCGAGTGGGAGAAGCGGGAGCCGCGCCGGCGAAGAACAGCACGTCGAGGACCGTGTGCGCAAGCGGTCGAATCACCGAGCACGTGCTCAGTTGGTGCGTTGGGACCCAGCCCCGGCAGGTCGCCGGGGCCACCGAGATGACGCTGTCGTCGTCCGCGCCGACGTACTCGAACAGGGTGACCTCGGCGAACTCGGGACCACGTAGATCGGGTTCGGCGCAGGCCGGGCCGGAGCCAGGCACGTTGTCGGCGGTGCCGGTGGCCGGTGTCGCCGCGACACCGGCCACCGAGACCCCAGCGCGCAAACCGGCCGAGCCGATCGACATGCTCCAAATGCTCCAAGCCGCCGGTGCGAGCAGCGCCACCCGGCTGGGCGGTCTGGCCTTCGCCAGCGTCCTCGTGCTGCTCTTCGCCCTGCTGCTGCGTAGGCGCTCCGCGCGACCGGGCACCCTGATGTCCCGGGCCGCCCACACGGAGCGCGCCGGAAATCCGATCGGACCTTCGACGCGGGCGCTTTCGCCGGGGTTACCACGCGGGCACGGCGCAGATCGCGGACGTCGCGGACCTGGGCGCCCACAGCGGATTCGTCATCACCGTCGACGACGACGTACGCCCCGGCCTGCCGCCCCTGCCGTGCGGCGCACTCTGGGGTCGACGCGAGAGGTGGAGTGCCCCTTACCCGCCCTCGTCGTCACGGATCTGCACATGGTGGTGTGCTGTGTGCTGTGCACTGTCTCGTGTGCGCGGTGCTGGGCTGCGGTGTGAGACGGGGAATCGAACCCCTCGCACTGCCCCTCGTGCGCCGAGAAAGTGGGCCGGATATCCCGTCGGCCCGTCGGGTTCGTGCACGCCTCCGTGACGGCTACCCGCTCCACCTCTCGCGTCAATCCAGCAGGTCGACCTCCCAGTTGGAGCGCTGGATGCGCACGTCGAGTTCCCGCAGTTCCTTGGCGAGGTCATCGGCCTGCCCGCGCAGTTCCGCAACCGGCAACGCCGAGAACATCTTCAACTCGGATCGCAACTGGCGCGCGTACCCGGGCTGCCCCTTGCCCGCCGCGGCGTCCGCCGCAGCCGTGACGAGAGAGTGCCGCAGCCGCAACGCATCCCGGCGGGCCAGCGCGTCGGTCAAGGTGCCGTCGTCTCCGATCCGCGCGGCGGCGTTGGTCCGATTGATGCGCCGGATCAGCGTCTCGTATTCACCGAGCACCTGTCCCGCCTCCGCCAGCAGATCCGCCGCGTCCTCAGCGGGCTCCTCCCCCTCCTGAAAGCGAGCGTTACTCACGATCCGAGCACGCAACTGTTCGATCCGGCGCGCCGAATCCGCGCGCAACGCCAACGCCTCCGCCAACTTCACTTCCCCACCTCCGGACATCGACCCATGAACGGTCGAGTATCGACCATGTCACGGTAGGAGTCACCCGAATTAACGCCCTGAGGCTCGCTCGAGGTCCGCGTAATCTCCGGCCGAGATGGTGCGGGCGACTTTCTGCGGGGCGCCGCCGATCAGGCCCCGCCACGGCAGGTACGGCAGCAGGCGCACGTTGAGATCGCGGAAGCGAATCATCGCCTTGCTCGCGGGTGCGTACCACCCGCCCACGCCCTCGGCGAACTTCTGGCAGGCGTCGACCATGGGCCGCATCCGTTCTTCGTAGCGAGCGAACGCGATGCTGTGATCGCCTGCGGCGGCGGCCAACTCGCCCGCGAGGGTGTAGGCGCCGACCAGGGAGAGGTCCGCGCCCTGCCCGGACAGCGGTGACGCGCAGTAGCCTGCGTCACCGACGAGGGCGATGCGGCCCTTGTGCCAGCTGTCCATGCGAATCTGCGCCATCGCGTCGAAATAGAAATCCGGCGCGGGATCGAGGTGGGCGAGCAGTTGCGGCACCTGCCAGCCGAGGCCGGCGAAGGTGTCGGCGACGATCTTCTTCTGTTGCTCGATGTCGCGGTAGTCGTAGTCGATCGGATCGGATGCCCACGCGAAAATCGCTTTGGCTCGCGTGTTCTCCCGGGCGCTGTAGGCTCCGGCGATCTTGCCGGGAGTGTTGTAGTCCAGCTCCCAGTGATCGAGGTCGAGGAAGTTCGGGATCGTGTAGATGCAGATGTAGTAGCCCATATGCCGCGCGAACTGCGACTCCGGACCGAAAACCATTGTGCGCGTGTTCGAATGAACACCATCGGCGCCGATGACCAGGTCGAAGGTGCGTGACCGGGCGTGCTCGAAGCTCACCCGCACGCCCTCCTCGTCCTGCTCCAGAGCGGTGATGGAGTCGCCGAAGAGGTACTCGACGTCGTCCCTGGTGGCCTCATACAACACTCGCGCGAGATCGCCGCGCTGGATCTCGGTGTCCCCGTTGGCACCGACACCGTTGAACGTCTCGCTGCTGATGCTGGCCCGCGTTCTGCCGGTGGCGTCGACGTAGGAGGTGCCGCGCTTGCCCGTACTCATCTCGTGCACCCGGTCGAGCAGGCCCATGCGCCGCACCACCTCGGTGGCGGTGCCCAGCACGTCGATGGCCTGCCCGCCCTCGCGCAGGGTCGGCGATTTCTCCACGATCGTCGGGGTGAACCCGTAGCGCTTGAGCCAGAAGGCCAGGGCGGGACCGGCGATGCTGGCGCCGGAGATCAGGACGTTTCGATTGCTCATCTGCCGCATGCCACGAACCGTACAACCGTGTTGCGCATCTGCGCAAGACAAATGTCTAAGGCGATTGCGCTACCATGATCTATATGGGAAACCGTGAGGATCTGCTGGCAGGCGCACGCCGCTGCCTGTTCGACAAGGGCTACGCACGTACCACGGTGCGCGACATCGCCACCGCCGCCGGGGTGAGCATGGCGGCCATCGGCTACCACTTCGGCACCAAAGAGGCCCTGCTCACCGAAGCGCTGGCCGAGGCGACCCGCGAATGGGGCGCCGATCTCGAACACGCGCTCACCCGGTTGCCCGACGAGACCGACCCGTGGCAGCGCTTCGCCGACCGCTGGGACGCGGTGCTGGCCACGCTCGCCGCCCATCGCGGGGTGTGGTCGGCCACCTTCGACGCGCTGGCCCACCCCGAGGCCCGCGCCCGGCTCGCCGAGAACCTCGACGAGGCCCGTTCCGGCTTGGCCCGACTCTTCGACGGCGTCGCCGAAACCGACACCGCCGCGGCGCGCAGTCTCGGCACCCTTTATCAAGCCCTGCTCACCGGCGTCGCGGCGCAATACCTCATCGACCCCGAGAGCGCGCCGACCGGAAGCGACCTCGCCGAAGCCCTGCGCCGCATCACCGATCCCACTCGTTGAGATCGCCGACGCGGGACACCGCCACTTTCGCCTGCCACACGCCCGGGTGAGGTTCCAGTGGCGAGTGGTGTCGAGCGACCGGGTTCGAAGCCGAACCAGCACAGCGGTGCCGGTGGCGTTTCCGTGCCGATCGAACCCGCACGATGAACCATGACTGCTCGAGGAACGCTCTGATCTGGAACGGTCTCCGGAACAAGAACCGCACCGCGTCCGTCGACATGGCGAACAGCCCTCCGACGGCCTGCATCGGGCGAATTCGATGAGGCCAGGCGGTTCGTGAACGAACGGGTAGCCGGTGTCAGTTCCGTGGCACGGCGCTGAATACCGCGTCGGCGATCGTACGGAGCGTGCCGATCGGGTCGTGGCCGAGGGCGGTGAGGCCGATGTGGTTCGCGCCCGCTTCGAGGGAGACCCGGATGCCCGCGGCCACGGTGGCCGGATCGCCGTGCAGCACGAGAGCGTCGATCAGGCGATCGCTGCCCGGCTCGGTGAGGTCGGCGTCGGTGAAGCCGATGCGGCGCAGATTGGCGGTGTAGTTGGCGACGTGCAAGGCAGGGGCCGCGGCGTGGGCTCGGCCGGTCGTGCGGCCTCGTTCGACGTCGCTGTCCAGCACCACCATTTGGCCGGGCAACACCAGCGGGCGAGCGCCGAGGATCTCCCGCGCTCGCCGAATATATTCGGGCGTCACCAGAACCGGGATCGTCCCGGCGGCGCGGTCGCGCACCAGGCGCAGCATCCTCGGCCCCAATGCCGCCAGCACCACCCGGTCCGAGGGCACACCGGCGTCGGCCAGCTCGGCGAGGTAAGCCACCATCGCGTCGTAGGGCGACGCGTACTCCGGATCCGTTTCGCGATGTCCGGCGCCGATCCCGAGGATCAACCGATCGGGGTGTTCGGCCGCGATCCGGTGGTAGGAGGCGGCCACCGTCCTCGCGTCGGTGGTCCAGATGTTCACCACGGCGGTGCCGACCACGAGATGCTCTGTGGCGTCGAGTATCCGCGCGGCCACGGTCAGATCGGCGGGTGGCGAGATGGTCAGCCACAACGCGCCGTACCCGGATCTTTCGATTTCGGCCGCTTGCCGCAGGGTCACCTCGCTGTGGCGCAGGTGGGCTCCGAGCGTACCCAGTTCGATGCTCATGACTTCGACTCCAGCACGGGATGGTTGGAGGCAGCCAGACCCGATTCCGCTGCGCAGCAATAACATGATGTGATCGCCGCAGGTACCGACGGGAGGCACAGTGGAATTACGTGCTCTGCGATACTTCGTCGCCGTCGCCGAGGAGCTCCATTTCGGCCGGGCCGCCGAGCGGCTGCGCATCGTGCAACCGGCGGTCAGCCAGCAGATCGCACGACTGGAACGAGAACTGGGGGTCCGGCTGTTCGACAGATCGCCACGCCGCGTCCAGCTCACCGAGGCGGGGCGTCGCGTGCTCGCCGCGGCGCGGGACGCGCTCGCCGCCGCCGACCGAGTTCGCGCTGTCGCCGGTCGGCCCGCCGCGACAGTACGCATCGGCACCACGGCAGGACTGACCGCCCGCCTCGAGCGCGGCATCGATGCGCTGCGCGAACACACCCCGGCGTTCGAAGTCGTCCTCGTCGATCTGCCGGTCGTCGAGCGGCTGAACGCGCTGCGGCGCGGCGAACTCGACTTGGCGCTGGCCCGCGGTGTGGTCTCCGCGCCAGGGCTCACCGTCTCACCGACCTGGTCGGAACCGCTGCGCGCGGTGGTGTCCAGAGATCATCCCGCCGCGGCGCGCGGCGTAGCCGCCATCACCGACCTGGCCGGGGACGCACTGCGGGTCCCGTCCCGGCAGTCCGATCCGCCGCTGCACGACGCCATCGACGCCGCGTTCCGAGAAGCCGGAGTGCGTCCGAAGTTCGGCCGGCCTATCGGAACCACCCAGGACGCCGTGGTCGAGATCGGTTCCGACCCGCACAGCTGGGCCTTGCTTCCGGCGGACCAGATCGCCGAAACCGATTCCCTCCGAGTCCGCGTACTGCCGGTCACACCACCGATAGCGATCACCGGCAGCGTGATCACCCTCGAGCAGCTCTCAGACCACGCCTGCTGCACCGTCGCCTGCGCGGTTTCGGCGTTCGGCGACGCCACGGCAGACGCGGACAACGGGATGTGACGCGGGCGGAATGCGCCCGCGCGGGAGGCGGTTCGAGACTCACCCCAGAACACCACTTGCACGCCGCCGTCGTCCAGCGCCTTCAGCAGACCCCGGCGCGCCCGGCGATCGCATTCGCAGACGTCGGCGGCCACCGCGAGAGCGTGCGGCTGACGCCCCTGCCCGCGCGGGGCGAGCACTTGCTCGAGGTCGAGCACCTCCGCGCCGAGGATGCGCAGCGATCGCGTGTCCGACGGGTCGGTCACCAGCGCCGTGACATCCCACCCGGCGACCGAGCGGTCGAACAACCATCCGCCCGCGTGCTGGATTACGTCGACGATGCTGGTCGCGACGACGTCGAGGCGGTATCTCTTCGTTCCCCATCCGGCGCGAAGTCGCGCGCCAGTGAATCGTGTCCGGAACGTGCTGCTGGACAGGTGAAGGTTCCGGGAGCACTTCGAGCCGGTCGCCCATTCTGCCGCCGAGACGGCCAGCCACAGCACCGTGCCGGTCGGGTTCTCCCGCAACCCGCGCCGCGATCACCGTCGGCCCGCTCCCCTGCTCGGCCAGCACAACACGGAGCTGCTCACCGCACTCGGCCTGAGCGAGAAGGAGATTCACGCTTCGGAAGCCGACGGTGTCATCGGGGGACTTCCCGAGGTCGCGCGGTCGCCGGTGAAGTCCGACTGATCATCGCGGACTCGGACTCGGACTCGAGTCGCCGGAGCGTACAACCCACATCGCCACCGCGATAGCGCCATGTCGCCGTCCATCGCGACGACCTCGTTCGACCTGTCCGGAGGGAATTCGGCAGCTCAGCGGCGCACAGCGACCCGGACCGCACCGAGCCGAGCGCACCCCGCGATCATGCGCTCGACCTCGATGGACGACGGCCCCGTCAGTCCCGGCGTGAGAAGTCCCGCGGTGACCGAACCGCGACACGGTGATCGGCGAAGAGCGATACCGCCGAGTCGGGCACTTGATCGACTGTCGTGTGCTCTGTCCGACCGTGCCCGGCAGGGGTCAATCGACACTGACCGTCGACGCACGAACGCCGCAACCGGCCCCGGGAGATCGTCTGCACCAATCCGATCGCCCAGCAGGTCGGGCACCCGCGCAGTGCGAGCAGACCCACCGGCGCGAGCAGCAAGCTGAACGCCCCGAATACCGGCAGCAATGCGATCGCGCCGATCAGCGCGCCGAAGCCCGCGACACCGCGGGCCAGGTGCCGGGGCACCGAGGCGCTGGCGAAGCTTCGCTCGTCGGTCATTTCGTTCGCTCCTCTCCGGAGTCCGGCCACGGTGTGTTCCGCAGCTCGTGCTGGACCGTCGCGCGGGCGCGGTGCAGCCGTGACTTCATCGCCGCGACGCTGAGCCCGAGCATGCCCGCGACCGTGCGGCCGCTGTATCCCTGCACATCGCGCATGATCAGTACCCGCCGCTGGTCGGCGGGCAGCGCCGCGATCACGGCCGCCACCCGGCCCGCTTCGAGCCGCCGCACCGCCTCCTCCTCGGCCGACGCCACGGCGGCGTCGGGAATCGGCTCGGGCTGCCTGGTCTTCGTTCGCCACTGCCGCAGGCACTCGTTGCGGACGATGCGGAACATCCACGACGCCAACGCGCCGGAGGCCCGCAAGGTCCCGATCTTGCGGTAGAGGATGATCAGCGCCTCCTGTGCGGCGTCCTCCGCGTCTTCGGCGGAGGCGCACAGTGTGTGGGCGAACCGGCGGACATGCGGATAGGAGCCCGATACCAGTGTGGTGATCGCCGCGGCGTCGCCCTCGCGCGCTGCCACGACCAACTGTTCGTCGGGCCAGATCCGGTCAGTCACGGGAGCGGCTCCGGCGACGAAGCAGCGTCACGCTACACCAGCCGACCAGCACGGCGGCGACAGCGACAGCGGCAATGATCACAACGACCTCCTCGTTACCGTGCCGACCCGATTGCCGGCACGACTATGAGAGGACCGACCTCGGGAAAAGGATTCACACCGAATCTCAGCACGACGCCACGCGCGTTCGAACCAGTGCTCCGGTCCAATCGCCTGCGCACCTCGCCATCGCGCGGATAATCGGATGCCCTCGCCGATCCTTCGGTTGTAGCGTCGGCCGATGCTCAATGGTTCGCGGCGGCAGCGATTTCTGGGAGCGGTGTCGCGCGGAGTTCGGGCACGGCCCCGGTCGGCGATGGCCGTGGGCGCGCTCGGCGTCGCGACCTCGGGGGTCTTCATCGATCTGTCCGGCGTCGCACCGGCCACCGCCACGTTCTTCCGTTGTGCGTTGCCGTTGCCGTTGCTGTGGCCGCTGGCCGGTGGTGAACGGGGCCGGGAAGGTGCGCTGTCCTGGCGACAGGCCGCGGTCGCCGTCACCGCCGGTGTGCTGTTCGCCGCGGATGCGCTGCTGTGGACGCGAGCGATCTACGAGGTCGGCGCCGGATTGACCGCGGTGCTGGTGAACGCGCAGGTCGTCATCGTTCCGCTGCTGGCGCTGCTCATCGACCGCGAGCCGATTCGGGGCGCGTTCCTCGTCGTCTCGCCGTTCCTGGTGGCGGGCATCCTGCTCACCGGCGGCGTCTTCGAGACCGGAGCCTCCGGCAGCGACCCCGTATCGGGCACGGTCCACGCCGTCCTCGCCGCGTTGTGCTACTCGGCGTTCCTGTTCCTCCTGCGCCGCGGCGGGCACAACGGGCAGGTGGTCCAGTCCTACCGGGTGGTGCTCCTGTCCGCGGCCGTCGTCGGAGCGCTGTGGCCAGGGGTCACATTCACGCCGGGCTGGGCGGCTCTGGGCTGGCTGGCCCTGACGGCGGTGTGCGGACAGATCGGCGGCTGGCTGTTGATCGCCCTGGCCACCGCCCACCTGAGCAGCACGGTGAGCGCGGCCATGCTCATGCTGACCCCGGTCGGTGCGCTCGCCTTGGCGGCGGTCGTCCTCGGCGAGCAGCCCACGATGCTCCAGTTGTCCGGCTGCGCACTGATACTCGTCAGCGCCTACGCGGCTTCGACGTCCGGCTCCGGACGACGCCGGATCACGGCCACCGTCCGGAAACGACTGGGCGACTCGCGAAACGCCGCCGCCTGAAATCCGCAGCCGGTAAGTCTCGTCGAGCGGGCGAGATGACCGTCGCCACTCGACCCCGAGGTGTGGAACTTCTGCGCCTACGGCTTCACCGGCCGCCCCGTCTAGCCGAGCGAGATTTCCTGAGGTGTCGCCCGCGGGTCACCGCGATGGTCACGCCCGGCGCTCGAGAGTTCCCAGAAAGCTCTCGGCGGCGTCCTGGACCCGGTCGCGGTCGCCGGTGGCGAGCAGGTCGAGCAGCAGGCCGCGGATCGTGGCGATCACCAATGTGGCTGTGCGAGCCGCGGTCTCGGGGTCGGTGTCGGACGCCTGGGCTTCGCACAGTGCGATCTTCCAGTCGGTGACGACATGGTCGAGGAAGTCGGCGAATTGGCGCGGAGCTTGCAGAGCGCGCCCGTAGACGGCGAAGAACAGTTTGAACTCCGCCCACCGCCGCGGGTCGGAGCTGCGGGTCCAGACCGCGCGGGCTGCCGTCGCAAGGTCGGGATGCGCGCCCGCCGCAGCACCGGTGGCAGCGAACATGCGCCGCCGCAACCGCTCGAGGATGGCCTGAAGCATTTGTTCTTTGGTGCCGAAGTGGTGCACCAGGGTGGTCGGTGAGACCCCGAGGCCTGCCGCGACCGGCCGCCACGACAGTTCGGAGAGCCCATGCTCGATCGTGTAGTCGACCACCGCCTCGAGCAGCTCTTCCCGGTGTCGATGGTCGACCGGCCGCCCTGCCATCGTTGCGCTCCCTCGTTCGCGGATTGACATTCCTAAAACGACTGTACTAGAAATTGTTCCTAGAACGACTGTACAAGAAATTCGAGTCAGGAGCCTTCCATGTCACGAGTCGTCGTCTTCGACGAGACCGGCGCCCCCGAAGTCCTGCGCATCATCGACGAGCCGGTCGGCGACCCGGGCATCGACGAGGTGCGAATCAAGGTCGAAGCCATCGGCATCAACCGACTGGACCAGATGGTGCGTGCGGGCATGTCCCCGCGGCCGATCCGAATGCCACACGCCCGTCTCGGAGTCGAAGCAACCGGAACGATCGATGCCCTCGGCGCCGAGGTCGAGGGATGGGCGATCGGCGATGCGGTCGTCGTCACCGCCGTGCCCGACATGGACATCAACGGCACCTACGCCGAACACATCGTCCTGCCCGCCGATCGGGTCATCGCTCGACCCGCCGGACTGGACGCCACGAGCGCCGCAGCGCTATGGGTGGCCTACTCCACCGCCTACGGCGCCCTCGTCGAGAAGGCCGCGATGCGACCCGGTCACCATGTCCTGATCACCGCCGCCTCCAGCTCTGTCGGCCTCGCCGCCATCCAGATCGCCAACCAGATCGGCGCTGTTCCCCTAGCCGTCACCCGGCACGCCGCGAAGCGGGACATCTTGCTGGCCACCGGCGCCGCCGCTGTCATCGTCACCGACCACGACGATGTCGTCGAGGCCACGCACCGGCACACCGCCGGGGCCGGCGCCGACATCGTCTTGGACTCCGTCATGGGTCCCGGCCTGGCCCAATTGGCCGACGCGGCAAAGCCATTCAGCGGCACCCTGGTCACGGTGGGCTGGCTCGATCCCCGGCCCGCGCCGTTCCCGGCCAGCCCGATCACGATGATCCGGTACATGAGCTTCGAGCACACCCTCGACCCTGTGGCGGTGCGCCGCATCGCGGCATTCCTGACCGCGGGAATCCGCACCGGCGCCCTGCACCCCACGATCGACAGCGTGTTCACCCTCGACGACATCGTCGCCGCACACCATCACCTGGAACAGGGACATCAGGTCGGCAAAATCGTCGTCACCATCTGACCCTCGCGTTGCGTGCAGCGGGGCTTGCAGCGCGGTGGCCAGGGCGTCGTGGACGGATTCGGAGGCGCCTGCGAGGCTGCCGCGTTCCATGCGCACGTAGTAGTCGACCGAGACCCCCGCCGCGCGCGCCAACTCCTCGCGCCGCAACCCCGGCACCCGTCGATGGGCCAGGCCGGGCCGCAACCCCGCCGCCTCCGGAGTGATGCGTTCGCGCCTGCTGTAGCGGGGATTTGGTGCTAACAATGGAGAGCTCCCGATGGTCGAGCCGCTGAAGACCGATCTGGATGAGATCACATCACTTGGGGCGCAGTTGAATACGAGAGCCGGTGAAATCGCGCAAATCAATAGCCTGCCCATATCTCACCGGCCCACTCGGACAACATTGACCTCGTCGGTGCGATCGAGGTCGATATCGACGCCGAACCAGCCCAGTGTGGACCCACCGGCTACGGCCGTTGCTGGCCGCGACACCCTCTTCTGACGACGCCACGGCCGATGGCATGTGATGTATATCCCATAATGGAACGGCGTCTGGAACGGCCACGTCCAAGTAGATGAATGAGAGGGCTTATCCCAGAGGGCAACTCAACAGTTGCTGATGTGCATGCATCGCAGCACCCAAGGGGGAGACCATGAACCACACGAAACTCACCATCGTTGCCTTGATCGCAGCGACGATTCCCGCCGTCATCAGTTCCGCGCCAACAGCT
>NZ_JBFAXY010000016.1:99775-175553 GCF_040681035.1 Nocardia sp. NPDC051911 | reverse complement strand
CGACTGGCTCCACTTCTACAATCACCACCGAGCCCACTCCGCCATCGGCGGTCGCCCACCGGTCACCCGACTGACCAACCTCCCCGGACATCACAACTAGTCGCCCGGGCCGAGCAGATCCGCCACGAGGTGGCGCGCGGTAGTGACGCCCCACTCGTCACCCATCTGCCGCGCCGTGTGCGCCGCGGCGATCACCGCGTCCAGTTCGAACGCGACGGCGTCGGCGCTGCGCGCACCGAAATGGCCCTGGTCCTGCGCCCGGCGAATCTCCTTGGTCAGGAACGCGAGCCAGTCCCTGCGGTCTTCGGCGATGGCGTCACGCACGGGTCCCGGCCTGCTGTCGAACTCGGCGAGTGTCGCGACGCGGAAGCACCCGCCGGGGAATGCCGGGTCGGCCACCTGACCCAGCCAGCGCTCGACCAGGGCGCGCAGGCGCGGTAGTCCGGCCGGCTCGCTCAGGCTCGGCGTGATGACTTCGTCGATGAAGACCTGCCGCGCGGATTTCACCGCCGCGATCTGCAGGCTCTCCTTGCTGCCGAAAAGGGTGGCGATGCCGCTCTTGCTGAGCCCAAGGTCGGTGGCCAAGCGGCCGATGCTGAGGCCGGTGAGGCCCTCGACAGACGCCACGTCGGCGGCGTGGCGGGCGATCGACGCACGCGCCCGCGCGCCCTTGGCCAGGCGCTGATCGGTGCCGCGCGGCTGGTGGCGTGTGGTGACGGACTCGGTCATGAGGCCATTCTTCCACTTCACTATTGCACATACGAACGTATGGTCGTATTTTATTTGAACGAACGATCGTGCGTTTTGTATCCCCGACTAAGGACTTCCCATGACCGACGCGTCCGTGCGGCTCGACAGCCCACCGACCGCGACCGCGGCCACGCGCACCTTGCTGATCGCCTGCGGCGCCGCCTTCATCGCCTTTCTGGATCTCTCCGTCGTCAATATCGCCTTCCCGTCGATCGCCCGGGACTACCCCGGCACGGCGACCGCCACGCTGACCTGGGTCGTCAGCGGCTACGCGGTCGCTTTCGCCGCGTTGCTCACCCCGGCCGGACGTCTCGCCGACGCGCTCGGCCGCCGCAGGCTGTTCCTCGGCGCGCTGGCCGGTTTCGCCCTCACCTCCCTGCTGTGCGGGCTCGCCCCGACAGCGGGCTGGCTCATCGCGGGCCGGGTGCTGCAAGGCGGCGCCGCGGCGCTGATGGTGCCGTCCGCTCTCGGCTTGGTGCTCGCCGCCACGCCGCGGGAGAAGATCGGCGCGGCCATCGGAGCCTGGTCGGCCGCGGGCGGGTTCGCCGCTGTCGTCGGTCCCGCACTCGGTGGCGCGCTGGTCGAAGGATTCGACTGGCGGGCGGTTTTCGTCATCAACGTGCCGGTGGCCCTGCTGCTCATCATGGCGGCGGCGCGCGTTCCGGCCCCCGACGACCGTCGATCCGGCGGTGCGCTGCCGGATCCGCTCGGCACCCTCGCGGTGGCGCTCGGGCTGGGCGGGCTGGTCGCGGGCGTCACCGAAGGGCAGCGCTGGGGGTGGACCTCGGCGGGGACACTGACCGCGCTGATCGGCGGCGGACTGCTGGTCGTGGCCGCCCTCATCCGTTCGGCGCGCCATCACGAACCCGCGATCGCCGTGGACCTGTGGCGCAGCAAGTCCTACGCGCTGGCCAACGCCACCTCGTTCGTCTTCGGCGCGGCCATGTTCGCCTGGCTGCTGTCGGGACCGCTGTTCCTGGACGCGATCTGGGACTACTCGGTGCTCGGCTCCGCAGGAGCCATGACCATCGGAGCGGTCGCGTCGATGGTGACGGCGACCGTCGCGGGCCGGATCGGCTCGGCGACGGCCAGGCGGTGGCTCGGCGTGCTCGGTGCGTTGATGTTCGTGGCGTGCACCGCGTGGATGAGCACGGATGCCTTCGGCGCCACTCCAGCCCTGTGGTCGGCGTGGATTCCGGCCGGTGTGCTCGGCGGCGGCGGCATCGGTTTCGTCGTCACGGTGCTGGGCACCGCGGCGGCCGGTGCCCTTCCGCCGCAGCAGTTCGCGGCAGGCACCGGCATGAATCTGACCGCGCGGCAAGTGGGCGGGGCGCTCGGCGTGGCCGTGCTCGCCGCCGTGTTCGCGGCGCGTCCCGACGATCCACTCGGCGCGTTCCACATCGTCTTCGCCGTGTGCGCGGGCATCGCCGCCGCGGCCGCTTGCCTGGCGGCGCTACCGGCCCGCACTCCGTCCTTCTCCGTCGACAACTAGGAATCAGCGTGAGCGACAACAATATTCGTACCGAAGAGAACGATCCGCTGCTGCTGCCGCCCGCGGAACAGCGGCGTCTGCTCGCCGAAGCCCCGTGGCAGCGCTACGCGGTGCTCGGCGACTCCATCGCGCAGGGCGTCGGCGATCCGAGCCCGGGTTACGAATTCGCGGGCTGGGCCGACCGCGTCGCGGCCGTGCTCACTTCGGTTCGCCCGGATCTGGCTTACCTGAACACCGGCCGGATCGGCGCCACCTCCGCCCAGGTCATCGCCGAGCAGTTGCCCTCCGTACTCGAATTCCGGCCCGATCTCGTGCATCTCAGCTGCGGCGGCAACGACCTGTTCCTGCCGGGCGGCGACCTCGCCGAATTGCGTTCCAACCTGGACACGCTGTTCGGAACGCTGGCCCGCACCGGAGCGCGGATCGTGACCTTCACCCTCGCCGACGTCTGGGAAATCGAGCGCATGGCGCCGATGCGTCCGATGCGCGACCGGATGGCCGCGCTCAACGACCTGGTCCGCGAACTGGCCGCCCGCTACGACGCGCTCCTGCTTGAACTATGGGACCACCCGCTGCGCCTGCGGCCCGACCTTATGAGCGCCGACCTCATCCACTTCAGCATGAGCGGTCACGCCGTGCTCGCCTCGGACATGGTGCGCACGCTGGCCGGACATGTTCTCGTGTCGCGCTGATCGGACACGTGGCGGAGGCGCCGGCGGTCGGGTGCCTCCACCACATCTCGAAAGGCGGACAACCGAGCGCAATGCGCTGCGGGCGCCGATCGAGGCGAACGACGCGACCGCTCCGTTCCAGGATCACGGCGGTATTCGAGGACGACACGCCCCGTCTCCGGCCAGGCCCTTGCGGGCAGCGACCGAACCCGGGTCCGCCGCGACGGCGGAGCAACCCGCGTTCGATGCCTGCGATCTACCCAGGACAGTGTCATGGTGCCGCGCCGGACCGGCCGTCCGATCCGTACCGTTCGACCAGTTCGGCGCCGAGGTTGGCCAATTCGGCGCGGACCTCGGGCGGGTCGAGGACCTCGATCGAGGCGCCCCAGCCCGCCAGCTGCTGGGCCAGCATCCAGGCGGTGGGAGCGGTGACGCGAACCTGGATGCGGCCGTCGGCAACCGGACCGTCCACAACGCAGTTCCGCCCCTGCTGGTCGTGCAGGATCGGCAACAGACGCTCGGAGATCAACACGGTGGCGGCGAGGGTCGCGCGCCGCTGCTCCATCTCCTCGACCACCTGTTCCCAAGCGCCGGCGAGATCGAAATCCGCTGGGCGATGCGCCGGTTCACCGGTGCAAGACGCCTCGGAGATCCGATCGACGCGAAAAGTCCGCCGGCCCCGCTCGGTTCCGGCTATCAGGTACCAGACACCGTCCTTGTCAGCCAGACCCCAGGGATCGACGAGACGCTCGGACCGCTTCCCGGTCCGGTTCGCATAGCGCAGCCGGACCTTTTCCCGCTGCACGACAGCGCGTTGCAGCAGCGACACCAGCGGGGGCAGCTCGCGATCCGTCGCACCCCAGCGCGCGGGATCGATCACCACCGCATCGGCCGCCGCCTCCGCTTCGCCGCGAAAGGTCTGCGGCAGCGCGCGCACCAGCTTGCGCAGCGCCGACTTGGCTTCCGGCACCGCGCCCGCGGAGGGACCCGCCAAGAGGAACAGCGCCCGCGCCTCGCCCGCCGTCAGCCCCGTCAGATCCGTGCGCGCACCGCCCACCAGCGACCAGCCGCCGCCACGCCCCGGCTGCGGATACACCGGCACCCCTGCGGCCGACAGCGCCTCGAGATCCCGGCGCGCGGTGGCGACCGAGGTCTCGAGCTCCGCCGCGACCTGCGCGGCCGTCACCCGTCCTCGGGTCTGCATCATCAGCAGGATCGCCACCAATCGGTCCGCTCGCATACGCACAATTCTGCCGTCAAAAGTGCTCATTCGGTGCGCACTTTTACTCGGATGATGGATCTACGAGTACGGATGAGAACGATTCGAAGGAGACCACCATGCTCCGCGGAATGGCGACGAGCACTTTCTACGCCGACGACCTCGAGGCCGCCAAGGACTGGTACGCGCGGTTCTTCGGCGCCGAGCCCTACTACCAGGTGCCCAACGGCTACTACGAGTTCCGCATCGGCGACTACCAGCACGAATTCGGCATCGTGAACCGCGCCTACGCGCCCGCCGGAGCGCGCAACGCCCCCGGCGGCGCGATCGTGAACTGGCACGTCGACGACGTGCGGGCAACGTTCGACCGGCTGCTGGAACTCGGCGCGACCGTCTACGATCCCATCACCCCGCGCGGCAACGGCGAGGGCTTCGTCACCGCCGCCGTTGTGGACCCGTTCGGCAACGTCCTCGGCCTCATGTCCAACCCGCACTACCTCGAGATACTCGCCGAGACCGGTCCCGCGTAATGCAGCAGTACGGCGGCGTGCTGCCCGTATCCTCTCGACGGACACCACGCCGCCCACTCCGGGCGATTCTCGCTCGAAACGGACCCGATCGGAAGATCAGGGACGGAACCAGCGCTCCAGGACGGTGGCGACGCCGTCCTCGAGGACATGGCCGGTCACTTCGTCCGCGAGATCGCGAACGTCCGTGGGCGCGTTCGCCATCGCGACCGAGTGCGCCGCCCAGCGCAGCATTTCCCGATCGTTGTAGCCGTCGCCGATGGCCAGCGTCGCTTCGTCCGGGACACCGAGTGCGATGCGGAGCTGTTCCAGCGCCCAACCCTTCGACACGCCCTGACGGCAGACGGTGAGCCACGGCCCGAACTCGCCGTGCACCCAGCTCGCGCCGGGCACACGCAAGGACCGCAGCGCCAGCAACATCTCCTCCAGCGAACCATCCGGCAGCCAGCCGTTCAGTCGCGGGGTCGGTTCGCTGCTCAACGCGTGATGGTCGACGAGCAGATACTCGCCGAGCGAGAATTCGCCGGGACTCGCTCCGGTGGCCCAGGTGCCGATGCCGACCTTCTCCACGGCGAAGATCATCGCGGGAAACAGCGCGCGCAGCGCGGTGATCGCGGGCGCCGGGTCGAACGCCTGGATCGCCACCGGTTCGCCCCTGGCCACGTCGATCTGCACTGCACCGTTCGAGCAGAGGGCATGTCCGTCGCGCAGACCGAGTTCGGTGAGCACCGGACGTGTGGTCAGCAGAGTGCGTCCCGTGGTGATCACGACATGCGCACCCGCCGCCACGGCCGCGCGCACCGCCGCGACCACCCGCGCACTGATCGGTGTTCCCGTATCCAGCAGCGTCCCGTCTACGTCCAGCGCGATCAGCTGGGGACCCCCGGATGCCATCAACCCATTGTGCCTCGCGGCCGCCGCACCCGCCGTCGAATCCGGCGCGACCAGACCCGCACCGCCACCGGGCAATTCGCCGTCCCGGGCTGGGCCGCTATCGACCGCGCCCTCCGCCGCCGACACCGCCCGCACCTCCGGCGCCTCCTCTGGACGACCCGCCTGCCGACCCACCGATCGAGCCGGATCGGCCCGGCGAGCCGCCGAACGACGAAGCGCCCGATGGGTTCCCACCCGAGTGGCCGCCCGCCGACGACGCGCCGCCCGGCCGCCCGCTCGATGAATTACCGGCCGACGCCCCCGAGCCGTGGGCCGACGAAGTTTCAGCCGAGCCGCCGGAGGACGAGCCATGGGTCGACGGATTACCGGCCGACCCGTCCGACGACGAGTTACCGGCAGGCCCAGCCGAAGACGATCCGTGCGTCGTGGAGTGCCCGGGCGACCCTCCCCACGACGATCCACCGGTCGACCCGCCCGGCGAGTCGTCGGAGGATTCGTGCGCGGTGGAATCGTTCGTCGAGCCACCGCTCGACGCGCTCCCGCCGGACGAGGTGGATGTTCCGTCGGTCCCCACGGACGAGGAACTCCCGGGGCTCGCTGTCCCGGAAGAGGACGAATTCGATGCGGAGGGTTCGCCGTGCTCGCCCGTTGCCGTACCGCCGCCCGGTGAGTCCGACCTTCCGGTCGACGGACCGCCCGCAGAACTCCCTGGTGCCGTCCCACTGGGCTCCGCAGGCTTCGAGCCGTTCTGCGATACCGGACCGGTGGAGCCCGGCGTGCCCGACCAGGGAGCGGATACCTGCCCCGGCGCGGGCGGCTGTCCGGGCAGATCAGACCCGGGTGCCTGCCCCGGCAGCGGCAGACCAGGAGCCGGTCCGGGAACGGGCGGCTGCACGATGTCTCCGGGCACGGGACGAACCACCGGAGCGAACGGCAATGGATTCACGAAATAGGCGGGATCGCCATATCCCCGGTACCGCAGGCTCCCAGGGGCGCAGCAGTTTCGCGGATCCCGGTGCGAGCCGATCCTGGACTCGGCCACCGACGGACCGTAACCGGTGCTGCGCGGAACCGGTGTGATGAATCGGGTATACGCGGAAGTCGGCTGCGATAGCAGCGAGGGCAGCGCCCGGCCCGAGTTCCATGCGGCGGGCACGGCCATCCGGGACCAGGCATCGGCGAGGTGCTCGCTTCCGACGTCGACCAGCAGACTATCGGTCGGGAAACTGATTTGCGGAAGATGCTCGAGCATCGGCGCCAGCTCGGGAACCATGGATCCGCCGAAGACGGTCACGGCCGACATGGCCACCGCGGAGACCACCGCGGCACTGGAGAACACCGCCACGCGAGGCGCGGCGGCGCGGCGGTCCGACGCACCGAGCGCCATGGTGCGCGCCGCCATCAGCGCGGCGCCCGCGGCGATCGTCTGCCCCGGATCGGCCGAAATCAGCACGGGCCGACCGAGTTCGGCGAGCGTGCGCGCTACCTCCGCAGGCCGCGACGCCCCTCCCACCAGCAGCACACGCCCGATATCGGAGAGCGTGATGCCCGCTTCCCGCACACAGTCGCGGACCAATTGGAGCGAGTCCTGCACATGCGCGGTACGCAGTCCGTCGATATCGACGATCGAGGTCATCGACAGTCCGGCGCGCGAGACGTCCGGGGCGTACCGCGCGATCATCGACCCCAGCGGCCTGCCGCCGAAATCGTGGGAGCGCGTCGGCTTCCCGATCATCGGATGGTTGTCCCAGTCGGGCCCGACGCGCACGATGCTCACATCGAGGCTGGTGCCGCCGAGGTCGTAGATCAAGACGAAATCGGCATCCAGCGGGCCGTGCTCGTGTTCCAGCCATTCCGCCGCCGCGACGGGCTCGGGCACCAGCAGCACGTCGCTCGCCCCGGATAGGTCCAGCGCCTGGCGCAACAACCCGACCTGCTTGTCGGAATACACCGCCGGGTAGGTGGTCACGACGCCCGCCTCGGACGCGTCCGGCTCGACCGCCCTGAGCTCGTTGACCACCGCGGCCACGAGATTGGCCGGCGACCAGATGCGGCCGCCGACGATCACGGCCTCCGGATCACGGCTCAGATCGGCGAAATCCGTGACCGCCATGCTGAATTGCGGAATCCCGCCGAGGCGCAGTCCACCCGCGCTGTCGAAGGTCACCGCGGTGCGGCGAGACCGCACCGCCGGTCGTGGCCGATCCGCGCTGACCGAAGCCGTCACGGAATTCACTGCACCGATGCTGAAACCCAGACCTGTAGTCATTCGCTATCCCGTCAACGCACCGTGACCACGTCCATCACATGGCGTTCCCCTGTGGCCGCGGTCGTCTTCCAAACAGCCACCACAGGTTAGCTGTTTCACGTCGACGTGGATGCGCAATTGATACGGAATGTTCGACCGATAGCAATAATCGTCCGAATTGCCAGGTAGATACGAGTGGACGCCCGCGTCCAGTCGGCTCGACATCACGAATCAGACTGAGCCCACAGCATTTCCGCTACCATACAGCGATCTCGATATTAGGAGAAAATCCGACCGATCGCCGGTTTGCCCCACCGAAAGCACACCGCTCGACGGACACTCACCGGTAGGTAACCAAATCCTTGCCAAATCCGTGCATCTCGGCACGCCGCCACGGGACGGCATTCAATTGACACATCAACTAGATGTCCAATTACCGCCAGCACCCTCGTTCGCGTCCGGCTTGACTCGACATCGGGTCACACCACGGAGGTGCGATCGCGAGAGTGGAGAGGAAATCGAACGATGGCAACACGGTTCGCGGAGCAGGTCGTCTTGGTCACCGGCGCGACCTCGGGCGTGGGCAAGGCCGTCGCGCTGCGGGTCGCGGGCGAAGGCGCCGCGGTCGTGCTCGGCGCACGCGGCAAGGACGCGGGTGAGCAGGTGGCCGCCGACATCCGCGCGGCCGGCGGGCGCGCGCTGTTCGTGCCGACCGATGTCACGGTGGAACAGGACGTGGCCCGGTTGACCGACGCCGCGGTATCCGAATTCGGTCGCCTGGACGCCGCGTTCAACAACGCGGGCGCGGTGCACGCGTTCGGCCCGGTCGCGGAGATCGACGAGGCGGATTGGCGCGCCGATCTCGAGCTCAATCTCACCAGCGTGTTCTACGGCCTGCGGCATCAGGTTCCCGCGCTGGCGGCCTCCGGCGGCGGCGCGATCCTGAACAACGCGTCGAATCTGGGTGTGGTGGGCATGGGCTCGGTGGCGCCGTACGTCGCCGCCAAACACGGAGTGGTCGGCTTGACGCGTGCGGCGGCGCTCGAAGCCGCCGATCAGGGAGTGCGGGTGAACGCACTGGTCTCCGGGGCGGTCGACACCCCGGCGTTCCGTAATTCGATGGGCGCGACGCCCGAAGGAGTGGCTGCCATCGCGGCGCTGCACCCGCTCGGCCGCATCGCGACGCCGGAGGAGATCGCCTCGTTCTGCGCCTATTTGCTCAGCGGTGAAGCCAGTTTCGTCACGGGTGCGGCACTCGCCATCGACGGCGGCTTCACCGCACGGTGACCTCTGGACGTGGGACCGCCTCGGGATACCGGCGCGGCCGGGGTATCCCGAGGCGGGGTTCGTCAGGCGCGCGCCAGCAAGCGGCGGACCCGGCCTGGGCGAGCTTCCACCGCTCCCCCGGCCCGCACCGCGGGCTGCCGCAGCCGCACCAGCCGATCGAGTTCCGCTGCGCTGCCGGCGGGTTCGGTCAGGCGGCCCGCGTTGAAGTCGGCGGCCAACTGCCGCACCGTCTCCTGCGCGCAGGACTTGTTGGTCCCGATGAAGCCGGTGGGCCCGCGCTTGATCCAGCCGGTCACGTAGGTGCCGGTGACCACGGCGCCGCCCGGGCGCTCCAGCACCCGGCCGTCCTGGTTCGGGATCACCGCGGCCCGCTCGTCGAACGGCAGGCCCGGCACCGCCACGCCGCGGTAGCCGACCGAGGTGAGCACCAGGCCCGCGTCGAGCCGATCGGTCTGCCCGGTCCCGACGGCGCTGATGCGGCCGTCCGGATCGGTGACCAGCTCGGTGCGGCCGATTGCGAGACCGGTCACCCGATCGGTGCCGAGGATCTCGGTGGGCCCGGCCAGATAGCGGAACACGATGCGCTTGCGCTGCCCCACCGGCCGGGTGCGCACGCTGTGCAGCAGCCGCAGCTTCTGTTCGACATGGAACGGCAGTTCCGCGCCGAGCTCGGGCAGCTCACCCTCGATCACGATGTCCACGTCGCATCCGAGCAAGCCGACGAACTCCGGCACTGTGAAAGCGGATTCGAGCGGACCGCGCCGCCCGAGCACGACCACCTCCTCGACCTTGCTCTCGCGCAACGCCCGCAATGCGTAGGGCGCGATGTCGGTGCCGGTCAGCGTCGCCGGGTCGCTGGTGAGGACGCGCGCGACGTCGAGCGCGACATTGCCGTTGCCGACGATCACGGCACGCCGGCCGGACAGGTCGAAGGCACGGTCGGCGTAGTCGGGATGACCGTTGTACCAGGCGACGAAGTCGGTGGCCGAGACATTGCCCGCCAAGCCCTCACCCGGGATGCCGAGCTTGCGATCCGACGACGCGCCGACGGCGTAGATCACGGCGTGGAAGTGCTCGAGCAGCTCGGCATGCGAAACGTGCGCGCCCACGTCCACGTTCAAGTACGAACGGAACCCCGGCTGGGCCGCGATGACGTCGAACAGCTCGCCGACCTTGCGGGTCTTCTCGTGGTCCGGTGCGACGCCGTGCCTGGCCAGCCCGTAGGGCACCGGCAACCGGTCGAACACCGTCACCGACACCTCGGGCTGGGTCAGCAGTTCGTCGGCGGCGTACATCGCCGAAGGACCCGACCCCACGATCGCCACCCGCAGCGGCGTGCGCTCGGTGTGGATCCGTGCCGCGGGCACCGGTCGCGCCAGCAGGGGGCGCGGTCGCGCCTGCCGGTAGAAATCGGCGTTGATCTCGATGAACGGCTTCTGCTCAGCGGTCAGCTTCTTCGATGACACGATGGCGTCGACCGGGCACGCGGTGGCGCAGGCGCCGCAGTCCACGCACGCCTGCGGGTCGACGTACAGCATCTCCGCCGTCCGGAAGTCCGGTTCGTCGGGCGTGGGATGGATGCAGTTGACCGGGCAGGCGTACACGCAGGACGCGTCGCTGCAACAGGATTGGGTGACGACGTACGGCATGCGACTCAGGCGACCTTGTTCGCGGCGCGCAGCGGTTCCGATCGGTACCGAGTGCTGGGACCGTCGATGCCGAGCGCCTTCCAGACCGCCTTGGCGACCGGGTTCATCAATCCGATGTCCTTGGCCAGGGCGCGCACGTCACAGAAGTAATCGCTGAAGACCCGCTTGGCCTCCGGCGAGCCGTAGAACAGCTCCTTGCGGACCTTCTCCGGGATGTCGAACTCGGCGAAGAACGACCGCGGCGGCGTGACGATCGAGCGGCCGAGAATCCGCATGACGATCGGCATGGCCAGCGAGAGGATGAACTTCTGCGCCGGCTTCGCTTCCGGCACATGGTTCTTCAGGAACTCGTGCGCGAAGGAGATGTGCCGCGCCTCTTCGGCGACGTGAATGGCCATCACGCCGCGCATGATCGGGTGCACCTCTTCGCCCGAGCGCAAGATCTGCTTCTGGATGTGGTCGATCGGCTCCTCACCGGCCAGCACGGCCATGAAGAACAGATTCGGGAACCAGGCCGCCACGGGCGCGCCCAGGTACTTGAACTTGCTGACCAGCGGGCCCATGCCGGGCACGTCCAAGCCGATCCGGTTGACCATCTCCTGGAACATCAGGGTGTGGTTGTGCTCCTCGATCATCTCGTGGGAGCAGTACCGGAACTCCGGCGAGCCGTTGGGCAGGCCGAAGTTGTGGATGACCATGCCGCTGATCAGGATCGACTCGAACTGCAGGCCGACCTTGGCGATGTTCGCCTGCCGGTACTTGCCGACCGCGATCTTCTGCTCGGTCGACAACGCCTGATACCAGGGGTGGCGCGCCACCGTGTCGGCGGACACGGGCAGAATCCAGCGCTCCTCGCCGGCGTCGGCGGCGAAGTCGGGGTTGTCCCAGTCGATGTCCTCGAAGGGATCGAAGTGCTTGTTGACCGATCCCTCGGAGAGCAGCAGCAGCTTCGCGGCGTACTCCTGCGCCTTTTCAAGATCGGGATCGACGGCTGGTGTCACGGCTGCGGACATCGTCGTCACTGCCTCTCCTCGATGGAACCGTTTAACTGTATCCCATAGTTACACCAACGGAGAGTTACGTCAACCCAGCAGTTGCTAGGGCCGTCCGGCGATGCGCGCCCTCATCACGCGCACCGCCGGACGGCCCCTGTTCATCGCGGTCCGTGCCGGGGCCTAACTCACCAGCACCCCGTCACCGACCGCCAGGATCGAAGTCCCGAAACCGAATACCGCCGACATACTCGTGACGACGACCACCCGGCCCAGCCTGCGCCTGGTCCGGCGCGACAGCATCAGGGCCCGCGTGGCGGCACGACGACGGACGCGCCTGCGCCTGACCCGGCGCAGCTCGGCCGCCGCCTCGGCCGCGGCCGCCGCCCTCCGTCCGAGGATCGCGGCGCCGTCGGCGGTGGTCCGCCCGGGATCGGCGGCGACGATCACCGGCCTGGCCAATTCCGCCGCCAAGACCTCGGCCACCTCCGCCGGTCGCGCCGCCCCGCCGACCACCAGCACGCGGTCGACGTCGGCCATGGTGACGTCCGCGACCCGCAAGCAGCGGTAGACGAGTTCCAGCGACTCCCGGACATGCTTGACGCGCAGTTCGCCCGCGATCGTGTCGGCGACCGACTCGGCGACCGAAGACGAGTGCGGGCCCGGCCCGGCTTGCTCGGCGATCAACGCCCCGAACGCGCGTCCGCCGAACTCGGTGGAACGCAGCGAGACCCCGACGATCGGATTGCGCGGACATCCCGCACCCACCCGGACCAGCGTGACGTCGAGCCCGGCACCGCCGAGGTCGTAGACGAGGGCGAGACCCGGCATGAGCGGACCACGGTCGGCCTCCAGCCAGGCCGCCGCCGCGACGGGTTCGGCCACCAGCGCCGCCTGCGTCAGTTCCACGCCGTCCAGCGCCGCGCGCAACGCGTCCACCTGCTCGTCGGCATAGCGGGCCGGATAGGCCACCGCGATGCCGAGCCCGCTTCCGCAGCCGGGATGGTCCTGCCGCACCTCGTCGGTCAGGCACTTCGCCACCGTCGCGACGAGGTCCGCCGGGGCGAGCGCGCGGTTGCCCACCCGCGCCCACGTGCTGGAACGCTGCGTGAGATCGGCGAATTCGGTGACCGCGCGGCCGTGCCGGGGAATCATGCCCACCCTGGCCACGCCGGTGCTGTCGAAGGTCAGCGTGGTGCGGCGCGTGATGGTCTGCGCCCGCTGCGTTTTGCGTCGCCCCGGCGGAGCCTTGGCCGAACCTTCCTCCGCGAGAACGGAAACCGTGTTCACCGTACCGATGCTCAACCCGAGACCAACCGCCATCGCAATCCACCCGATCGCCGTGCCGATTTGCTTCGAACGCCGTTTAGGCAACCACTCCGCGATCTTCGTGCCAAGTCCGGACAACCGATTGTCCGCAAGCCGCCTGTGCCTCGCCGCATCCGAATCCACGGGCTACGACGCCCTCACCAGGCCAACCAGCACTACACATGCCGTCCAGTCGGATTTCCTTGCGACACGCGGGGATAGATCATGCCCGGTGGATGTTTGCCGGAATCCGGGTTCTTACGCGCACGGCGCCGAGCGACAGCGCTCCACATGGGGAGACTCCCCTTGACGGATCCGTGCCGACAATTCGCCGAATGGACGGGGCGCCGGACCGGCGACAGTCGTCGATATTCGCATCGCATGCCGGGTCCGGCCCGACGCCGCTACGACCGCCGCCTAGCGCACACCTCGCTTCCCCGTCGGCAACCGTTCCGCAGCGCAGCCGGATAGCCAATAGACACGGCAACGGGAGAGAGTGTGGCAACTTCTCAGCGCCAGACTCCCTATGTCGACGAGTATGCGACCGGTTCGCGAAAACCCTTAGTGCGCGGGCAGTTCCGGGATCCGAGTGGCGCGGACGTACACCGTCTCGCCGTCCGACAGTCGCAGCGCCTCGGCGTCACCGCGGGTGACCTGCGCGGCGAACAGGTCGCCGGTCGCTGCGTTGCGCAGTTCCACGCGCACCTCGAAGCCGAGGTGCACGACGCGCTCGACCGTCGCCCTGGTGACGCCCGCGGAATCGGCGGTGCCCTCGTGCTCGGCGAGCGCCATGCCGGGATCCCGGCCGACGCGAATGTCGTGTGGCCGCACCAGATGTCCGTTGAGCCGGGCCACCGCGCCGAGGAACGACATGACGAACTCGTTGGCCGGCCGGTCGTACACGTCCTCCGGAGTGCCGATCTGCTCGATGCGGCCCTTGTTCATCACCGCGATCCGGTCGGCGACGTCGAGCGCCTCCTCCTGGTCGTGGGTGACCAGCACGGTGGTCACGTGGACCTCCTCGTGCAGCCTGCGCAGCCAGGTCCGCAGGTCGGCGCGGACCTTGGCGTCCAGCGCGCCGAACGGCTCGTCCAGCAGCAGCACCTGCGGATCGACGGCGAGCGCGCGGGCCAGCGCCATACGCTGGCGCTGGCCACCCGACAGCTGGGCCGGGTAGCGGTGCTGGAAGCCGTCCAGTCCCACGATGCCGAGCAATTCGTCGACGCGCTTGCTGATCTCGTGCTTCGGGCGCTTGCGGATCTTCAGGCCGAACGCCACGTTGTCGCGCACGGTCATGTGTTTGAACGCCGCGTAGTGCTGGAACACGAAGCCGATGTCGCGCTTCTGCGGCGGCACCCGGGTGACGTCGCGCCCCGCGATGCTGACCACGCCGGTGTCCAGCGACTCCAGCCCGGCGATCGAGCGCAGCAGCGTCGACTTGCCCGAACCCGACGGGCCGAGCAGCGCGGTGAGTTCGCCCGAGGGGATGTCCAGACTGACATCGTCGAGGGCGGCGAACGTGCCGTAGTTCTTGTTCGCGTTGGTCACGGTGATCACTTTGTGCCCCGCTTACGTTCGAGGAGGGTCATCAGCAGAAGGGTGACGAGGGCGATGCCCATCAGCAAGGTGGCGGCGGAGTACGCGCCGAAGGTGTTGTGGTCGTTGATGTACCGGCCGTGCACGAGCAACGTCAGCGTCTGCGACTTGCCAGGCAGCGCGGAGGACACCATGATCACGGCGCCGAACTCGCCGAGCGCGCGGGCCACGGTGAGCACCACGCCGTAGGTCAGGCCCCACCGGATCGCGGGAAGCGTGATCCGCCAGAAGGTCTGCCACTTGGACGCGCCCAGGGTGGCCGCGGCCTGCTCCTGGTCGTCGCCGATCTCGTGCAGCACCGGCTCGACCTCGCGCACCACGAACGGCAGCGTCACGAAGATGGTGGCGATCACCATGCCCGGTAGGTTGAAGATGACCTTGAAGCCCAGGTCTTCCAGACCGCCGAACCAGCCGCCCGCGCCCCAGAGCAGGATCAGCGAGACGCCGACCACCACGGGCGAGACCGCGAACGGCAAGTCCACGATGCCCTGAACCAGGTTGCGGCCCGGGAACTTTCCACGCACCAGCGCGAGCGCCGTCACGATGCCGAAGACCACGTTCACCGGGACGGTGATCGCGACGATCAGGAGGGAGAGCTGGAACGCCGAGATCGCCGCGGGCGTGGTGATCGAGTCGACGAACGCGCCGATCCCCCGCTCGAACGTGCGCCACAGGATGATGATCAGCGGCAGCACCAGCAGTACGAACAAGTAGCCGAGCGCCACCGTCCGCAACGAGATGCGGGTCAGCGGATGCAGTTTCATCGACCCTGCTCCGTCCCAGGGGAATGCCCGCGCCCCGGCGACACGGGGAGCGCTGCGCGATTGTTTGTCATCGGCTCGCCTGCTCCTTGCGCGCGCTGCGTTCGGCGAGCAGCCGCAGAACCAGCAGCGTCGCGAACGAGATGGCCAGCAGCGCGACCGACACGGCCGCCGCGTTCACCGGCCGATCGATCTCGATCTGCTTCTGGATGTACTGGGAGGCCATCTCGGTCTTGCGCGGGATCGCGCCGCCGATCAGCACCACCGAACCGTACTCGCCGATCGCGCGGGCGAAGGCCAGTCCGCCGCCGCTGATGATGGCGGGAGCCAGCGCGGGCAGCACGATCCTGCGGAAGGTGGTCCAGTTGTTCGCGCCCAGCGAGAGCGCCGCCTGTTCCACCTCGCGGTCGGCCTCGATCAGCACCGGCTGCACCGAACGCACCACGAACGGCAGCGTGACGAACGCCAGCGCGACCGCCAGGCCTGGCTGGGTGGCGTTCAGGTGGATGTCGATCGGACTCTGCGGACCGTACAGCGAGAGCAGCACGATACTGGCGACGATGGTCGGCAGCGCGAACGGCAGGTCGATCAGCGCGTTGACCACGCCCTTGCCGGGAAACCGGTCGCGGACCAGCACCCAGGCGATCAGCGTGCCCATGACCACGTTGACCACCGCCACCACCACCGAGACCAGCACGGTGATGCGCAGCGAGTCCAGCGCGGCGGGCGCGGTGACGGCGTCCCAGAAACCGGACCACCCGTCCTCGAAGCTGGTCACGGTGAGCGCCGCCAGTGGCAGCAGCACGATGATGCTCAGCCAGAGCACGGCGGTGGCGATGCCGAGCGGACCCACCGAGCCGGTCACGCGCAGCCACGACCAGTTCCAGCGGCGATCGGGACGCACGGGTTCGGAGACGCCGGGACCAGCTGCCTGCGCGGTCCCGGCGTTACTGCTCGTAGTCACGATCGTCCAGTATCCCGTGTAACGGGGGTCACCCGGTCACTTGGTGGCGTTGTCATAGATCACCGCTACCGAACCCGTGTTCGGGGTGAACAGTTCCTTGTCCACGGTCTTCCAGCCGCCGAGGTCGGCGATCGTCCACAGCTTCTGCGGGGTCGGGAAGTCCTTGGCGTAGTCGGCGGCGACCTTCGGGTCGACCGGGCGGAAACCGGCGGCGGCCCAGGCCTTCTGGCCCGCGGTGGTGAACAGGAAGTCGCGGAAGGCGACGGCCTTCTGCTGGTTCTTGCTGTTCTTCAGCACCGCGACCGGGTTCTCGATCTTGAACGTGACCGGCGGGACGAAGTGCTCGATCTGATCGCCGTTGCGCTCGGAGAAGATCGCCTCGTTCTCGTAACTCAGCAGAACGTCACCGGTGCCCTGCAGGAACGTCTCGGTCGCCTCGCGGCCGGACTTCGGCTGCACCTTCACGTGCTCCTTGGAGACCAGCTTGCTCAGGTAGTCCAGGCCCGCCTGCGGGTTCTTGCCGCCGTCGCTCTTGGCCGCGTACGGCGCGAGCAGGTTCCACTTGGCCGAACCGGAGCTGAACGGGTTCGGGGTGACCACCTCGACGCCCGGCTTCAGCAGGTCGTCCCAGTCCTTGATGCCCTTCGGGTTGCCCTTGCGCACGACGATCGCGACCACCGAGCCGAACGGGATGCCCTTGGTGGCGTCGGCGTTCCAGCTCGCGTCCACCAGGCCCGCGTCGACGAGGCGAGTGATGTCCGGCTCGACCGAGAAGTTCACGACGTCGGCCTCGGCGCCGTCCTTCACCTTGCGGGACTGGTCGCCGGAGGCGCCGTAGGACTGCTGGATCTGGACGTTCTTGCCCTGCTCGGTCTTGTTGAACTCGGGGATCACCTTGTCGAAACCGGGCTTCGGCACGGCGTAGGCGTAGAGGTTCAGGGTGCCGCCGCTGCCGTCGGAAGCGCCCGCCCCGACCGTGTCGCTGGCTCCGCCGCCGCACGCGGTCAGCGCGACCGCCGCTAGGGCGGCTAGGGCAACGGCGCTGTAGCGTCGGCGCGGCGAAAGCCAGGATTTGCGAGCCATCGGGGTGGACCTTTCGTGCGGACCGCCAGTTCTCCGGTAACACATCGGTGGCGGCGACAAACTTATCGATTCAGCAGACCCGCCGATCGAGCGATACGGCAGCGGCGCGACTACCGGCCCACAACGGGCCGTCGGGAAGCGAAAGCACATCTGCAAGAAGCGCGCCGGTCTGCTGACAAACGAGACGCGGATGTGCCCGGTCGCGATCAGCGACAGTAGACGTCCGCGACCGCGAGGTCACCGACAGCAATCAACGCCAATTCATGGCGGACCTGCGGGACTGCGCTCGAAGACACGGGCAGACTGTAGCAGAGCGCAAGGCGGAGTTCGAATCGAAGAGCCCAGGAAGAGGGGGGTTTCACCTTATGACCACCAGTCCGGATCGCGTCCGCACGACATTCCCCGGCATCAGCACCCGCACGTGGGAGCACCCGGCCGACCGCACCGCCCTGGTTACCCTGCGGTCACTGCCGGGGTTCGACGTGGTGCTGCGCACATTGTCGGGTTTGCTGCAAGAACGCCAGCACCGACTGCTGTATCTGGCCACCGCGGTACGGGTGGACGAGCGGCAATTCCGCACCCTGCACCACCTGCGCGAGGACTGTGTGCGAATCCTGGACGCCCCCACGACGCCCGAGCTGTTCGTGTTGCAGAGCCCACAGGTGAATGCCTTCACCATCGGCATGGACCGGCCGTTCATCGTGCTGACCACCGGGTTGCTCGAACTGATGGACACCGAGGAGCTGCGTTTCGTAGTGGGCCACGAACTCGGGCACGCGCTGTCCGGCCACGCGGTGTACCGCACGATGCTCATGCACCTGCTGCGGGTCTCGGCGAGCGTCGGCTGGTTGCCGGTCGGTGGGTGGGCTCTGCGCGGCATCGTCGCGGCCCTGATGGAGTGGAGCCGCAAGTCCGAGCTGTCCGGCGACCGGGCCGGGCTGCTGTGCGGCCAGGATGTCGACGCTTCGGTACGCGTGCACATGAAGACGGCCGGGGGCGCCTTGGTGAAGGAGATGAACCACGGGGCGTTCCTGTCCCAGGCCGACGACTACGAGCGGTCCGGCGATCTGCGCGACGGCGTGCTGAAGCTGCTCAACCTGGAGTTACAGAGCCACCCGTTCTCCGTGCTGCGCGCGGCCGAACTGCGCCGCTGGATCCAGAGCGGCGACTACGACCGCGTGCTCTCGGGCGACTATCCGCGCCGTGACCAGGATCGCGCCACCCGGATCACCGACGAGATGAAGGCCGCCGCCCGCACCTACCGCACGAACTTCGACCAGTCCGACGATCCGCTCATCCGTACCGTGCGCACGCTGGGCCGGGATGTCGGCGCGGCGGCGAGCACGGTCGCCCACGAGGTCGGCGACACCGTGGCGAAGCTCGGCAAGCGATTCGGCGACTGGCGCGGCGGCGGGAACTGACCGTCAGCGGGTGATCAACCAGGCGACGACGATCAGCACGAGCAGCGCGATGAGGGCGAGCTGAACCCGCGAACGAGGCATCAGCGCGCCCCGCTCTGCACGGGAGTGCGATCGGCGGCGGCCTGCCCGGGTTCGAGCACCGCCGCCGCAGCGGCCGGGGCGGGGCGGGCCGGTGCGGAATGGGCGCCGTAGCGGCGATCCAGCACGCGCAGCACAGCGCGCAGCACGCGATCAAGCCCGTAGGCGATGGCGAAGCTGATCGGGACCATGCCCACGAGCACCACGAGGAACTGCGGGATGAACGGCAGTCCCGCCACCCACAGCTCGAAGCCGTCCCACCAACCTGCGATGCGATGCACGGCTCCAGCCTAGTCGGTACGCCGGCCGGTTCCACGAGGCCGTCGGCCACATCGGCGGACGGAGAAATCGCGCAGTGGACGACGGGCGTACATCGGCCCGAAGATGGGGTATGGCGTCCTCCGATGACCTCACCCTCAACGACTCCGACGGCCTGCCGACGAACTTGGCCGAAACCCACCGCCACGGCGCCTACCCGCCGATCGATGACTACGCCTTCCTGTCCGACTGCGAGACGAGTTGCCTGGTCGCCAGCAACGGCGCGGTGGAATGGATGTGTGTTCCGCGGCCGGATTCGCCGAGCATCTTCGGGGCGCTCCTCGACCGCAGCGCGGGGCACTTCCGGGTCGGGCCGTACGGGGTCAACGTGCCCGCCGCCCGCCGCTACCTGCCCGGCGGGATGATCCTGGAGACCACCTGGCAGACCGGCACCGGCTGGCTGATCGTGCGCGACGCACTGGTGCTCGGCCCCTGGCACAACAACGATCAGCGCAGCAAGACCCACCGGCGCACCCCGATGGACTGGGATGCCGAGCATCTGCTGCTGCGCACGGTGAAATGTGTGAACGGCACCGTGGAGCTGGAGGTGAGCTGCGAGCCCGCGTTCGACTACCACCGGGCGAGCGCACGGTGGGAGTACACCGGCAAGGTGTACGAGGAGGCGACCGCGGTGCGCGGCGACGAGCCCAGCGCCGGGCCGAGCCTGGTGCTCACCACCGATCTGCGTCTCGGACTCGAGGGGCGCGAGGCGCGCGCCCGCACCAGGATGAAAGAGGGCGACGAGGTCTTCGTCGCGCTCACCTGGTCGGAACTGCCCGCGCCGCGCACCTTCGACGAGGCCGCCGAGAAGATGTGGCAGACCACCGAATGCTGGCGCCAGTGGATCACGCTCGGCAAGTTCCCCGATCACCCGTGGCGCAACTACTTGCAGCGCAGCGCGCTCACCCTCAAAGGCCTCACCTACGCTCCGACCGGCGCCCTGATGGCCGCCGCCACCACCTCGCTGCCGGAAACCCCTGGCGGAGAACGCAATTGGGATTACCGCTACAGCTGGGTGCGGGATGCCAGCTTCGCGCTGTGGGGCCTGTACACGCTCGGCCTTGACCGGGAGGCCGACGACTTCTTCGCCTTTCTCAACGACGCGACGACCGGCGAGGACGGGGAGCCCGTCCCGCTGCAGGTGCTCTACGGCATCGGGGGCGAGCGGCAGCTCGACGAGATCATCCTCGATCACTTGGGCGGCTACGACCAGTCCCGTCCGGTGCGCATCGGCAACAATGCCTACAGCCAGGATCAGCACGACATCTGGGGCACCATGCTCGACGCGGTGTACCTGCACGTGAAGTCGCGCCAGCAGGTGCCGGAGACGCTGTGGCCGCTACTGGTCCGCCAAGTGCACGCCGCCATCGAGCACTGGAAGGAGCCCGATCGGGGCATCTGGGAGGTGCGCGGTGAGCCGCAGCACTTCACCTCGTCCAAGGTGATGTGCTGGGTGGCGCTGGACCGCGGCGCGAAGCTCGCCGAGTTGCACGGCCAGTACGAGCACGCCGAAGAGTGGTACGCGATCGCGGAGGAGATCAAGGCCGACGTCCTGGCCAACGGCGTCACCTCAGAAGGCGTGTTCACCCAGGTCTACGGCGGCGACACGCTGGACGCCTCGCTGCTGCTGGTGGTGCTCACCCGCTTCCTGCCGCCCGAGGACGACCGCGTGCGCGCGACCGTGCTGGCCATCGCCGACCGGCTCACCGAGAACGGCTTGGTGCTGCGATACCGGACCGAAACCACCGACGACGGCCTGAGCGGCACGGAAGGAGCGTTCACCATCTGCTCGTTCTGGCTGGTCTCCGCGCTGGTCGAGATCGGGGAGATCCAGCGGGCGCGGCACCTGTGCGAACGACTGCTCGGCTTCGCCAGTCCCCTGCGGTTGTACGCCGAGGAGATCGATCCGCGCAGTGGCCGCCACCTCGGTAACTTCCCCCAGGCGTTCACCCACCTCGCGCTGATCAACGCCGTGACCCACGTCATCCGTGCCGAGAGCTCCCGGCACGCGGGCCGCTTCCAGCCCGCGAACACCCCGCAGGGCCATCCGGTCTGACCCACGCCGGGAAACGGTCTACGCGGGAACCAGTCCGTCGGCCTCCTCGCGCAGCGCGTGCAGTTTGCCGAGCCGCGCCTCGAGGTCGGCGATCCGCTCCGGCCTGCGGTCGCCGTACTTCCCGTAGTTCTCCTCGGCCGAGCGCAGCGCGTCGTCCGCGGCGCGCGAAACCTCGGTCGCGATGTCGGTGAAGTGGTCGCGCAGCACTCGCTGCACGGCGCGCAAGCGGTTACGCGACTCCTTGCCGACCTGGAAGATCACGTCGTCCATCAGGCGGGCCACCGCTACCTTGGCCTCGGCCCGGCGGCGCACCTTGCGGCTCTTGCGGTCGTCCCACAGCGCGTTCACGCCCAGCAGCACGCCCGCACCCGCCGAGTACCAGTTCACCAGCGACATGCCCAGGAGGCTTGTGGCCAGACCGACCATCAGGATGCCGCCGTAGGAACCGCGCAGACCGGTCAGGAATTGCTGGGTGACCCCGGCTTTCGCGCTCTCGAGGGGCTCCAGCGGCTGCACCGCCTCGAGCACCTCCCCGGGGTTGCCCAAGCGCAGGTCCGGCAGCGGTGGGGTCCGGTTGTCGGCCGGGAACTTGGCGGCCACCTGCTCGGACAACTCCATCGAGCGGTAGTGCGCCACGGCGAAGTTCTCCTCGACCGCCTCGCAGATGCGCGCGTCCAGATCGGCGGCGAAATCCTTCCAGCGGCGCGCCGGATCTGTCTGGGCGATCTCGGCCTCGGCGTCGCGGATCAGGCTGCGCAGCCGGTGGCGCAGATCGTGCTCGATGTCGGCCATCAGCTCGGTCGCGCCGTCGACGAGCGTGACCTGCCAGTTCGCGGTGCGCTGGCGCAGCTGATCGGCCTCGTCGCGCGCGCGGGCGAGCTGGTCGGTGATCTCGGCGCGGCGTCGCGGGTCGCGCAGCGCCTCGGCTTCGGTGCGCAGGGTCAGCGCGAGGTGATCGCAGACCAGGCGGATGTCCCCGACCGCGGCTTCCAGCGCCACCGCGTCCGCGCGGGCGACCACGTAGTCGCGCAGATGATCGATCAGCTGCGGCACGCCGGATTCGATGTCGCGCTGGTAGTCACCGGTCAACCCGGCCTGCCGGTGCAGTTCCGCGGAGACCGGGGCCACCGCGAAGCCGAGTCCCGCCGAGTCCAGCAGTTCCCGGTTGCGCTGCTGGGTGCGCGACCAGTGCGGGAACACGTCGATCTTGTTCAGCACGCAGATCACGGTCGGGCAGATCTGCTGGATGCGCTGCAACTCGGCGATCTGCTCCACGGTCAGCTCGGTGCCGGCGTCGCCGACGTAGAGCACGGCGTCGGCCGCGGCGATCATCGACCAGGTGGTGCGGTTGTCGCCCAGCGCGCCCGGCGCGTCCATCACCACGACACCGTCGGCGAGCAGCGGACTGGGCTGGGTGAACTCGGCACGGACGACGCCCTGGGTGGCCAGCGCTGGACCGGGATCGAGCGGGTCGACCGACTGACGTTCGGTGCGGCCGTGCTCGGTCTGCCGCACCAGCGTCGCGGTCGGCTCCGGCCCGTACTCGACGATCACCGGGACGCTCAGATCGCTGTTCGTCGCGCTGACCGAGGCACCGACCAAGCTGTTGACCAGCGTGCTCATGCCGTTCTTCGGACGACCGACGACCACGAGCCGTACCCGGGGATCGCTCACCCTGGCACGAACCATGCTCAGTCGGCTGCCGAGGTCGTCGCGTCCCGCGGATCGGGCCGTCTCCCGCAGCTCGTCGAGTATCCGAATGAGCGGGGCCATCGCGTCCGGATGTTTCACGGTCGCAGCCTTCAGCCCGGCAGCGGCAGACAACCCTCCTCCTTACTCTCGATGACTTTCGTTCAGGTGCCCCCTGCGACCACTCCGCAGTCGTCGGAACCCGCTACGCCCCTGCTAGATCAGGGAGATGTCCGACACATCGGACACGTAATGGTGCGTTTCCACTATGCCCGACTCCGGCAGCAGCGCACCCGAGAGGCTGCCACCCGAGGACAGCGCCAGTGCGGAGTGGTCGTAGGTGTAGTCGGCGACCGGGTAGACGGTGTCGGCCGGGTGGTCGAGCGCCAGCGGCGCCGAGATGCCGTGCGGCTTCGGGTCGATCACCTGCGGCTTGATCGGCGCCTGGGTGGGTACGGGGGCGGTGTAGGTCGGCGCGGACGGGGCGTGCGGCTCGACGGTGGGCGCCTGTGCGGGGGCGCTGTAGGTGGGCTGGTCCGGCGCCTCGTACGTCGGCTGCGAAGGCCTGCTCACCGTCGGTACGTCGCCGGTGGGCAGTTCGTGGGTCGGCACGTCGTTGGTCGGGTAGGTGCTGTTGGAGGTGCCACCGGTGCTCGGGCGACCCGTGACGCCACCCGGCGAGGTCGCGTCGTCACCCGGGGTGGTCGGCGCATGCGTCGGCGCCGGGGTCTGGGTGACCGTCGCGCCAGGGACCTTGGTGGTCGGCACGTCCGGAGCGGTGGTGACGCCCCCGTGCGGCACCGTGGTGGCGCCCGGGAGTTTCGTGACGTCGTGATCCGGCGTCTTCGGCGCGGACGGGACGGTCACGTCGCCGGGAACGCTCGGCGTCGGCGTGGTCTTGACGATCGTCGTCGGCGCGGTGACGGTCGACGCGGGCGACTGGGCGGGGTGGGACGGATGCGGGTCGGTCCCGGGTGCCGGCTTCACCACGGGCGCAGGCCGTACCGCGTCGAACAGCGCGGGGACGGCCGCCGCGGGAGCGGTCAGCACGGACGGGCCCTCCGGAGCGGCGAACACATTCGCGATCGGGGTCGAGGCGGCGTCGGGCTGGATCGTGGTCTGCAGCGGGGTGGCCGCGACCACCGGTGCCGCGGCGACCGCCGCGGGTGCGGGCGCGGACGCCGTGGCGGCGGGGGCCACCGGCGCGACCGCGCTCACGGGGGCGACGGACGCCGAGGCCGCCAGCGGCTGCGCGACGCTCGATGCCGTCGGCGCACCGGCCGCCGACGCGGACTGCGCGACGCCGGAGGCCGCCGACGACTGCGTGGCGGACGCGCCCGATGACGTGAGCCCACCGAGCAGTCCGGAAGGGCCTTGGCTCAGCGCGTTCGGCTGGGCGGCCGCGCTGGCGGTGCCGTCCGGCAGATGGATGCCGTCGGCCAGATAGTCGGTGAATTCGTCGAGCTGATCGCCGACGTGCCCGACGGCGCCGTCGACCTTCATCTCGGAGGTGAAGTAGATCCCGTTCGGGCCGACCCCGAAGTCGACCGACCACTGGGTGCCGACGAACATCCCGAGATCGCCGCCCTGACCGACGCCGTCGAACGGATCGCCCGCCGCGTGCGCCGCACCGGCGCCGCTGTTGCCGGGCAGGTCGAAGACGGTGGAGCCGGGCGCGGTGAAGCCGTTCGCGCCGGGCAGGCCGAAGCCGTGCCCGGCTTGGCCGAGTCCGTGGCCGGGCAGGCCGAACCCGTGCCCGCCGGGCGCGTCGAGATCGTTCGCGGCGTCGGACCGGACGCCGGGCAGCGAGAAACCGTTGGACACGTGACCGTCGGTCCCCGGGATGGACAGTCCGCTCCCGGCATCACCGTCCATGCCGGGGATCCCGCCGAGCCCGGGGACGCCGCCGCCGGAGTGTCCGGGCAGCTGCGTCCCGTGGCCGCCCGACTCGCCGGGCAGCGTCGGCAGCTGCATCCCCTGCTGCGCGCCGGACTCGCCGGCCAGCGTCGGCAGTGGCATGCCGGCGTCGGTGCCGCTGTACTCGCCGGGGAGCGTGGGCAGCGACCCGGCGGGGCCCGCGCCGGTGCCGGGGAGGGCGAACCCGGGCGCGGGATTGCCCGGTCCTGGCACCAAGTTTCCGTGCGCCACCGGGACATTCGAGCCATGCGAGAACGGCGCGGGCTCGACGACCGGGTCAGGGAACGTGATCACCGGGCTCGGCTGGTCGGGATCGGGATCGGTGCTGTGCGCCCAGCCGGTGTGCCAGCTGTCGAGACGGGATTCGCCGGGCTGTGCGGGGACGCCGCCGCCGTTGGCGGCCACCAGCGCGCCGCCGGTGACATAGGCGCCCGCCCGCGCGACCCGTGCGACGCCGGTGGCCACACGGTAGGCGGTGTCGCCCGCGCGGTCGGCCTCTTCGGTGTCGCCGTCGAAGGGCAGATCACGCGTCATAAAAGCTCCACTCTCGGTTGTTCAGCATCCTCACCACGCCGGTCCGACCGAGAGTGAAGATCACCCAACAGTATTTCGGGAATACTCCCCTGTCACATTCTCCAGGACTGGAGAGAATGCGACTGTGGCGGGCAACACAACCCTGCCATCCGATTTGCCGGATCGGAAGCCCCATTTCCGGCGGCCTCCCCGACCGCGCACAGTCTCGAATAGACACCGTCACCAGGCCTGATCGAAACGTGGCGAGTGCGCGGCGGCAAGAACTAAAGGAACTCTGAGAGTTGCCGACGGAGTGCCGAGGATTTGCTCTCCATCGAGGAATTCGACGAATCAGCCGTTCGGCGGCATGGATGCCGAGTTGGCCGAGACGCGAACGTATCTACCGGACGACTATCGGCTCATATCGACTTCCACTCGGCCGCATCGCGACGATCCGCGTCTGCACACCGTCCGACACGTCCGTTACAAGTTTGCGCCGTGGCCAATGCCTCACTTTCCGGTCCCGCGCATCGCGCACCGCGGGCGCAGCCGACACCACGATCTCAGACTGTGGGATTAGATTGACCTCATGGCCGGACATCGAATCTTGGTCGTGGACGACGAGGTTCGCGTCCTCGCGTCGCTGCGGCGGGGACTGGAGCTCTCCGATTTCGAGGTCGTCACCGCGACCGACGGCGCCGAGGCCCTGAGCATGGTCCGCGCCACTACGCCCGACGCGATGGTGCTCGACGTCAACATGCCCGAACTCGACGGTGTCGGCGTGGTCACCGCGCTGCGGGCGATGGGCGACGACATCCCGATCTGTGTGCTCAGCGCGCGCACCGCGGTCAGCGACCGGATCGCCTGCCTGGAACGCGGAGCCGACGACTACCTCACCAAGCCGTTCGATCTCGGCGAGCTGGTCGCGCGGTTGAACGCGCTGCTGCGACGCAGGCGTAAACCGCTGGACCGCCCCGACCAGGCGCGCACGGTCGGGCAGGTGCGGATCGACCCCGCCGGACGCCGCGTGCTGGCCGGGGGCAGGCCGGTGGAGTTGACGAAACGTGAATTCGAGGTGCTCGCCCTGCTCGCCGAGCACATCGGGATCGTGCTCGACCGCGAGCAGATCCTGTCCGCAGTGTGGGGTTACGACTTCCCCACCGACACCAATGTCGTCGACGTCTTCGTCTCCTACCTGCGGCGCAAGCTGGAGGCGGACGGCGTGCCCCGGGTACTCCACACCGTGCGCGGCGTCGGCTTCGTCCTCCGGGAGGAACCATGAGCGGATCGCCGTCGCTGCGCACCCGGGTAGCGGTCGTGTCGGGGGTGGTCGCGGCACTGGTCGCGCTCACCTTGACGATCACTTTCGCCACCCTGCTCGGCGCCACCGGTGAACGTCAGCTGGACGAGACCGTCTCGTCGATGGCGGTGCGGGTCGCCGCGCCGCGTGAAGCCGCGCCCGCGCAACCTGTTCCGCCGTCCGCGGCCACGCTGTCTCCCGAGCAGGGGTCCGCCGACGCGCGCGGACCCGTGGCGCCCGCCGACGCGGCGATCGCCCGGGTCGACGGGCTGCCCGGCGTGCTGGTCGCGCTCGATCCCGACCGCGACGTCGTGGAGGCGGCTATACATCGCAGCCAGCGCATCGGGCTCGGCATCGGCGCGGCGGGCGCGTTGCTGGCCGCCCTGCTCGGCTGGTTCCTGGCCGGGTTCGCCGCACGCCCGTTGCGTCGTCTCGCCGACGCCACCCACCGCATCGACACGTTGGAGAAACTGCCGCCGCTGTCCGGCCGCGGCGCGCGGGAAGCCGAGGAACTCTCCGACGCGATCACCCGCATGCTCGCCCGGCTGGAAGCCGCCCACCGCGCCACCCAACGGGCGCTGACCGGCGCACGCGACTTCGCCGCGGTCTGCGCGCACGAGTTGCGCACGCCGCTCACCGCGTTGCGCACCGACCTGCAAGTACTTGCCACCAAAGAGATTCCGGAACAACAGCGCGGCGTGATCCTGTCCGAGATCCTCTTCGCCGAGCGGCAGATCGAGAACACGCTGACCGATCTGGAACGCCTCGCGGTCGGCGAACTCACCGAACCGGACGTCTTCGAGCCGTTCGACCTCTGCGACACCCTCGACCGCGCGGTGCACGACGCGCGGCGCGGGCATCCCGGGGTGCGGGTCGAACTCGCCGAATGCCCACCGATCACGGTGACCGGTCTACCGGGCGGCGTCATGCTCATCGTCACGAATGCCGTCGCCAATGCCGTGCAACACGGCAAGGCCGGAACCGTCACCGTCAGCGCACGATCCGGCCCGGAGGACATCGTGGAGATCTATGTGGACGACGACGGTCGCGGCATCCCCGAGGCGTTGCGCGGCGACGCCTTCGACCGCTTCGTCAAGGGCCCCGGTTCCCCCGGCTCGGGCCTCGGCCTGGCCCTGGTCCGTCAGCAAGCCGAATTGCATTCCGGCACCGCCGAACTCGACGAGAGCCCGATGGGCGGCGCCCGCCTGCGCGTACGGCTGCGCGCGGCGGGCTAGCCGCCTACTTCTTGTCCTTCGGCTTGTCCGAAGCGGCGTCCGAGGACAGCGCGGCCACGAAGGCTTCCTGCGGGACGTCGACGCGGCCGATCGTCTTCATCCGCTTCTTGCCTTCCTTCTGCTTCTCCAGCAGCTTGCGCTTGCGGCTGATGTCACCGCCGTAGCACTTGGCCAGCACGTCCTTGCGGATGGCGCGAATGTTCTCGCGGGCGATGATCTTCGACCCGATCGCGGCCTGGATGGGCACCTCGAACTGCTGGCGGGGGATCAGCTCGCGCAGCTTGGTGGTCATCTTGTGGCCGTAGGCCTGGGCGGCGTCGCGGTGCACGATCGCGCTGAACGCGTCCACCGCCTCGCCCTGCAACAGGATGTCCACCTTCACCAGCTGCGATTCCTGCTCGCCCGCCTCCTCGTAGTCGAGGCTCGCGTAACCGCGGGTGCGTGACTTCAGCGAATCGAAGAAGTCGAAGATGATCTCCGCCATCGGCATGGTGTAGCGCAGCTCGACGCGGGTCTCGGACAGGTAGTCCATGCCGCCGAGCTCGCCGCGGCGGGACTGGCACAGCTCCATGATCGAGCCGATGAACTCGCTCGGCGCGATGATGGTGCACTTCACCACCGGCTCGTAGACATTGCGAACCTTGCCTTCGGGCCAGTACGAGGGATTGGTGACGACGTGCTCGACGCCGTCCTCCATCTCCACCCGGTACACCACGTTCGGGGCCGTCGAGATGAGGTCGAGGTCGAACTCGCGCTGCAGGCGTTCGCGCGTGATCTCCATGTGCAGCAGGCCGAGGAAGCCGCAGCGGAAGCCGAACCCGAGCGCGACCGAGGTCTCCGGCGTGTAGGTCAGGGCGGCGTCGTTGAGCTGCAACTTCTCCAACGCGTCGCGCAGGTCCGGGTAGTCGGAGCCGTCCACCGGATACAGGCCGGAGTACACCATCGGGCGCGGCTCGCGATAGCCGGTGAGCGGTTCGGTCGCGCCGCCGCGCGCGCCGGTCACCGTGTCGCCGACCTTGGATTGGCGCACGTCCTTCACGCCGGTGATCAGGTAGCCGACCTCGCCGACGCCGAGCCCCTGGGTCGGTTTCGGCTCGGGCGAGACGATGCCGATCTCCAGCAGCTCGTGGGTCGCGCCGGTGGACATCATCTTGATCTTCTCGCGCGGAGTCAGCTTGCCGTCCACCACACGGACGTAGGTGACCACGCCGCGGTAGGTGTCGTAGACCGAGTCGAAGATCATCGCGCGGGCGGGCGCGTCCGCCTCGCCGACCGGCGGCGGCACCTGGGCGATCACCTGGTCGAGCAGATCGGCCACGCCCTCGCCCGTCTTGCCGGAGACGCGCAGCACGTCCGACGGATCGCAGCCGACGATGTGCGCCAGCTCGGCGGCGTAGCGCTCCGGGTCCGCGGCGGGCAGGTCGATCTTGTTCAGCACCGGGATGATCGTCAGATCCTTCTCCAGCGCCAGGTACAGGTTGGCCAGCGTCTGCGCCTCGATGCCCTGCGCGGCGTCGACCAGCAGGATCGCGCCCTCGCACGCCTCCAGGGCGCGCGACACCTCGTAGGTGAAGTCGACGTGGCCGGGTGTGTCGATGAGGTGCAGCACGAAATCGGTGCCCGCGTGCTCCCCCGTCCTGGGCGTCCAGGGCAGCCGCACGTTCTGGGCCTTGATGGTGATGCCGCGCTCGCGCTCGATATCCATCCGGTCCAGATACTGCGCACGCATCTGCCGCTCTTCGACCACACCGGTCAGTTGCAGCATCCGGTCGGCCAGCGTCGACTTGCCGTGGTCGATGTGCGCGATGATGCAGAAGTTCCGGATCCGGGCGGGATCGGTGAACGTCGTGTCGGCGAAGCTGGCGGGCACTCCACTCCTCATGGGTATCGGCAAACTGCCGTCTATCGTCCCATGGTGCTCTGCCAGTTTTTGCAGCGCCTTCGGCGCTGCGTGTTCGCGGCCCCTCATGGCTCGCGCCCGAGCTGCGGGTCCTTCCTTTACCCGGGGCGAATGGACGGACGCGGCTGAGCCGGTGACGGCTGGGGATGAGCCAGTGGATATGTCGCAGACGCTTCGGGCAGTCGGACATGAAGTGCGCCGCGATGGTCGCGGTGCGATGCTGCGCCCTGCGCGACCGCTCATGGTCAGCGATTACTGTCTGCCTGCGCATTGCGCGAAGAATGCGCTGAGGCCACGCTTCGAAGATGTCACCGCCCGCACCGTCGCCACCGTCGGGCGCGCCGTGCCGTCCTCCGCTGCGTTCATCGCGCTCGGTCTCGGCGTACCTTGCCAACGGGGCAGGGAGCCGGACATGTCCGATCGGTCCCGGATCGGCGGGCACATCCGCTTCCATAGCTCGCTCGCAGACGAATGGCCCCCGCGACACAACGGTTCCCACGCGGGTGAGAAGCGGCGGGTGCGCCGTTATTCTCCTGGGATGGCCCGAAGTTGGAACACCCTCGGCAAGCAGATCGGTCTCATCGCTAAGCAACAGGGGCCCAAGATCGTCAAGCAGCAGGGTCCCCGGCTGGTCGACCGGCTGGTGTGGTCGCTGGCCCAGCGGCGCACGGCCGTGGGCGTCACGGTGCGGCCCGCCGCGTCGACGCCGGTCCCGACCGCCGAGCGGGCGCGGCAGATCGTCTACTCGCCGCAACTGGACGGCCGTGCCGATCCCGGGGAGATCGTCTGGACCTGGGTGCCGTTCGAAGAGGATCCGAGCAACGGCAAGGACCGGCCGGTGTTGGTGGTGGGCCGGGACCGTCGCACGCTGCTGGGGCTGATGCTGTCGTCGAACCCGGAACGCGCCTACGACCGCAACTGGATCGGCATCGGCAGCGGGTCCTGGGACCACGACAACCGCCCTAGCTGGGTGCGGCTCGATCGGGTGCTCGACGTGCCGGAGGCGGGCATCCGCCGCGAGGGCGCGATCCTGCCCCGCAAGACCTTCGATCTGGTCGCCCACCGGCTCTGCGCCGAATACGCCTGGCACTGAGGCGGACCATGGCACGCGTGCTCGGACCGACCAAGATCGCCATGCTGATCACCGACGTCGGTTTCCTGCTCTACTGGGCGATCGCGTTCGCCCAGGTGATTCCGCCCGAATGGGCGTACAAGGATTACACCGACCCGATCCTCAGCGACTGGAACTACTCGTTCGTCGTACTCGACCTCGCCGCGAGCGCCACCGGCTTGGCGAGCCTGTGCCGCTCGCCCGGTTGGCGCACACTGATGACCGTTTCGCTGACCCTGACCAGCGTGGCGGGGCTGCAAGCCATCGCGTTCTGGACACTGCGCGGCGATTTCAGTCCGTTGTGGTGGGTGCCCAACCTCTTCCTGCTGCTCTTCCCGATCCCGGCGCTGGTCACTTTGGTGTGCACCGCACCGCAGGAGCGCACCGCGAGCTGACCGCCCAGCCACAGTGATCGGCCCCGGCCGACTGACCGGGGCCGAACGCCTTCGTCAGGAGATCATTTCGCGGGAACGGCCGAACAGCAGGCCGTACAGCAGCGCGCCGAGTGCGCCGCCGATCAGCGGGAACACGATGAACGCCCAGACCTGCCCCATCGCGCCGTCCTGGTAGGGCGCCACGGCGAGGCTGCGTGCCGGGTTCACCGAGGCGTAGTCCACCGGAATCGCCACCAGGTTGATCACCGCCAGCGTGGCGCCGATGGACAGGCCGGCCAGCGGCACGTCGGAGAGCTGATCGGTGGAGGACAGCACGACGAAGACCAGCAGCGCCGTGAGCATCACCTCGACGATGATCGTGGCGGCGATGCCGAACCCGTTCTGCACCACCACCTCGCCCAGCGGCCCCCGAATCGCCGAGGGACTGTGCTTGCCCCACCCGTTCGCGGCGAGGCCGTCGACCGACCGGTCGTACGACGGCAGGTTCTTGGCCAGCGCGAACAAAACGAGACCGGCGAGGAGCCCGCCGATCAGCTGCGAGATCACGTACCCCGCCGCGGACACGCCGCTGATCCGGCCGAGCAGCAGATGCCCCACGGTCACCGCCGGGTTCACGTGGCAGCCCGAAATCGGCCCGATCGAATAGACGAGAAACATCAGCGACAGGCCGAAAGCGAGCGCGATGCCCAGCGGACCGACCTTCTCCCCCGCCAGCACCGCGGTGCCGACACCGCCGATCACCAGGACGAAGGTGCCGAGCGCCTCCGCGCCCCATTTCTTGCTCTCGGGAACCGGTTTGTTCTCGACAGCCTCTTCGACTACTTCCTGGGCCGTTGGAGACATCTGTCCACCTTCCGCGTTCCAGACATGTACTCGGACGAGTCGTGGTACCGCTTCGGCAACGCCAGCCGCTCGAAAGCAACGGTTGCTAGGAGGACGCTACGCGAGTCGTGTGATCTCTACAACGACTTCGGGGCCGGTCGAACCGCCGCCCGAGAAGAGGCCCTTCAGCGGCGGCGTATCGCGTAGTGGCGGCCCACCCCGACGGACACGTGCTGCTCGGTGCCTGCGTGCGCCGGCCGGGCCGTGAGCCCGACCACGCGCCGGTCCATGCCTCGACGCGGGCGTACTCTCGCCCGGAGACCGTCGTGCCGATCCCCGCAGCCGGATTCGCGGGTGGAACTCGCCGGTCGCCAGGGAAGCCAGCGCGGTGCCGTGTCCGGTATCGACCGGGGCGGGTCCGGTGTCGGATTTCGCGTGCCGAACGGTGACTGGTAACCTCGACCTTCGGCGCTGCGTTACCCGTTCCATTCGGGTATGTCGCGCGCTCGACGAACTTTCCCAGGACAGACCTACCAGACAGGAACACGAGGAACCGGCGTGGCCAACATCAAGTCCCAGCTGAAGCGGATCCGCACCAACGAGGAAGCGCGCAAGCGCAACCAGTCGGTCAAGTCCGCGCTGCGCACCGCCATCCGCAGCTTCCGCGAGGCCGCTGCCGCCGGTGACAAGGAAGCCGCCGCCGTGCGCCTTCAGTTCGCCAGCCGGAAGCTGGACAAGGCCGCCTCGAAGGGCGTCATCCACGCCAACCAGGCCGCCAACAAGAAGTCGGCCCTGTCGCTGGCTTTCAACAAGCTCTGATTCACCCGGTACCGCGCGCCGGTACCGCACTCGTGGTGTGACGCAGCCGTCGTGGCCTCGATGACCACGGCGGCTTTTGTCGTGCCCGGACAGCAATCTGGCTCCCACGCCGTTTCAGCTGCTGTTTCGAGATTCGGCCCGCGCTGTGTCGGAGGTTCCAGCTACCATTCCGCGCATGGTAACCGTGTATGCCAATCAGACGGTCGTTCGCGCCGAGGACCTGCCGGACGTGATCCGCGCGGCCGAGGTGCTCGGATTCGGACTGAAGATCGAGAATGTGCTGGTTCCCGACGACGACGGCGGTTACTCGTTGGAGTGGATCGTCACGCGGGACGAGGACGTGCCCGCCTACGAGGAGTGGGAAGGCCGCTACGAAGACGCGGACGACGACGGCGAGCTGATTCTGACCTCCACGGAATAGCCCCGGTCACCGCGTATCCAGGTCGGCGGTGAGCCGGTCGAGCGCCGTCTGGGAGTCCGCGTCGGCAGCGCGGTAGATGACGATCCGCTGGTCGGGATCCTGCACGGGTATGAGCACCTCGTAGCTGACGACCAGCGGACCCACCACCGGATGCCGCAGCGGCTTGTTCCCCCGTCCCTGCACGCGGACGTCGTGGCGGGCCCATGCCTGCTCGAACTCCGCGCTGTGGGCGGTGAACTCGGCGATCAGGTCGGCCAGCGCCCGGTCCTCCGGATGCGCGGCCCATGCCGCGCGCAGATCCGCGATGCCCTCCCGGATGATGCGCTCCCGCTCGACATAGAAATCTCGCATGCCCGGGTCGAGCAGGCACAACCACATGGAGTTGCGCTGCCGCTCCGGCAGCGCGCCGAAGTCCGTGATCAACGCCGCCATCTCCCGATTCCAGGCCAGGATGTCGTAGCGGTGGTTGACCAGCATCGCGGGCAGCGGGGACAGATCGCGCACCAGCATGGCCAGTGCGGGCGCGGGCACCGTGCTCGGCTTGCCGCTGTCCGGCTGCCGCTGTCGCGCCAGATCGAACAGGTAGGCGCGCTCGTCGTCGTTCAAGCACAGGGCCCGCGCCAGCGCGTTCAGCACGTCCACCGACGGCCGCAGGCCCCGCCCCTGCTCCAGCCGCACGATGTAGTCGGTGCTCACGCCTGCCAGTTCGGCCACCTCTTCCCGGCGCAGCCCCGGCGTCCGGCGCGCCTGCTTGCGCTGCGGCAAGCCGAGATCCTCCGGCGTCAGCCGCTCCCGGCGAGCCCGCAAGAAGGCGGCCATCTCCTGCACTCGATCCGCGCCGCTGCCGGACCCCGCGCGCGTGCGCGAACTCCCGCCGCTGGACCCGAGGTCGCGGCGCTGGGTCGAATCAGCGCCGCTCCCGGGTCCGGCGTGATTACGCGGGCTGCCGCTGCCAGGCCTGGGATCGCGGCGCTGGGCCGACTCCGCGCCGCTCCCGGGTCCGGCGTGGTTACGCGGGCTGCCGCCACCGGAGGTGAGGTCGCGGCGCTGTGTGGGGTGCACGGTGCTCATCACCGTCGATCCTACGGCTGCCTAGGACTGGCCTTCCCAGGATGAAGCTTCCCTTACTGGTCCTCGCGCTGCGCTGAAGACTGGCTTCCGGCAACGAGACATCGCGAAAACACAAGGAGCTGGACATGTCCGGAGCTCGCACCCTCGACACCTACCGGCTGCTCGGCCGCTCGGGCCTTCGGGTGTCACCCCTGTCCCTGGGAACCATGACCTTCGGCGCCGATTGGGGCTGGGGCGCGGACCGGGACGAAGCCCGCAAGATCTTCGACACCTATGTCGAGCGCGGCGGCAACTTCATCGATACGGCCAACCAGTACACCAACGGCACCTCCGAGCAACTGCTCGGCGAATTCACCGCGGACAACCGCGAAAGCTTGGTGCTGGCCACCAAATACACCATGCTGCGCCGTCCGGGTGACCCGAATTCCGGTGGCAACCACCGCAAGAGCATGGTCGGCTCGGTGGAGGCCAGCCTGCGCAGGCTGAACACCGACTACATCGACCTGCTCTACTTGCACGCCTGGGATTTCCTGACCCCCGTCGAGGAGATCCTGCGCGGTATGGACGATCTGGTGCGCTCGGGCAAAGTGCTCTACGTCGGCATCTCCGACGCGCCCGCCTGGCAGATCGCCCGGATGCAGACCATCGCGGACCTGCGCGGCTGGTCGCCGCTGATCGCGCTGCAGATCGAATACAGCCTGATCGAGCGGACCGTCGAGCGCGACCTCATCCCGATGGCGCGCGAACTGGGCCTCGGTGTGATTCCGTGGTCACCGCTGGCCAGCGGTGTGCTCACCGGCAAGTACAGCCGCGCCGACCTCGACCACCAGGCGGACGGTTCGCCCGAAGGCAGCCGCAAGAACGTGGCCGCCGCCAACGGCTCGCTCACCGAACGCGGCCTCGCCATCGCCGACGTCGTGAAGCAGGTCGCGGACGAGATCGGCAAGACACCCTCGCAGGTCGCGCTGGCCTGGACGCTGCGCGAGCCCGGAGTCACCTCGCCGATCATCGGCGCGCGCACGGCGGCGCAACTGGAGGACAACCTCGGCGCCCTCGACGTGGAGTTCGACGCCACCCAGCTCGCCAGGCTGGAACAGGCCAGTGCGGTGGATCTCGGATTCCCGCACGAATTCCTCAACCGCCCCATGACCCAGAGCGTCACCTTCGGCGACCTGAAGATCGACGGGCGCGTCTGAGCGTCGATCCGATGCGGCGGCGCGAAGCGAGACCCGCACCGCCGCATCGGGTCGCACCTGATCGGCGGCGCGGCCGGTCTCCGGCGAGCTGCCGTCCGCCGTGCATGGGTACCTGCCGAGTTGGGTGGTGACCAGCCCCGCATGGCGTTGCCCCAGCGGGAACCAGGACCGAGGCTGAACCCTCTGAAGCGTGTGCTCCGGCGAACGCGTTGGAACGGGTCGACCGGACCCGGATCAGCTCGCGCCGTGCAGATCGAGGATTCGGGTAAGGGCGTGTTCCAGCGCATAGCCCGCGTCGGCGGCGCCGCCTTTCACGTCGGCGTTGAGAGTCGCGACCACCTGGAGGGCGGAGCCGATGGTCGCGGGGGTCCAGTTGCGGGCCTGGGCTTGCGCTTTCTTCACCTTCCACGGCGGCATGCCGAGCTGCTGGGCCAGCTTGAACGGGTCGCCGCGGCCGGCCGAACCGACGCGCGCGATGGTGTGCACCGAGTCGGCGAGCGCGTCGGCGAGCAGGACATGCGGAACGCCGCGGTCGTTCGCCCAGCGTAGCGCCTCCATCGCACCGGGGCGATCCCCGGCCACCGCGAGTTCGGCCACGTCGAACCCGGAGACCTCGGCCTTGCCCGAGTAGTAGCGGCGCACGGCCGCGACATCGATCTTCCCTCCGGTGTCCGCGGCCAGCTGCCCGCACGCCGCGGCCAGCTCACGCAGGTCCGAGCCCACCGCTTCCAGCACCACTTGGACGACCTCGCCCGACACCCGCACTCCGGCGTTGCGGAACTCGCCGCGCACGAACTCGACGCGCTCGGCGGCCTTGGTCAATTTGGCACAGTCGTGGGTGACGGCACCGGCTTTCTGCAGCGCGGACGCGAGCGCCTTGGCCCGTCCGCCACCGGAGTGCACAACGACCAGCAACACACCCTCGGGCGGGCTCTGCGATGCCTCGGTGATCACCGCGACCGCGTCCTTACCCGCCTCGGCCGCCGCCTCGAGGATGATCACCCGGTCCTCGGCGAACAACGAGGGGCTCAGCAGTTCGGCCAGCTCCGCGGTACTCGCGTCCCCCGCGCGCATGCGATCGACCGGCACCGCGTCCGGGTCCGGAGCCAACGCCCTCACCTGCGCGGTGAGCGCGCCCAGCGCCCGCTCGATCAGCAGTTCCTCTTCCCCGAGCACCAGATGCACGGGCGCAGGCCGCTCGCTCACGACGGCGCCTCCTCGTCGCCGGAGGGCATCGTGCTCGATGGCTCTGCCGCCTTGCTCCATTCGCCGCGCTCGTCCACAGCCCGATCCTACGGTCAACGACCGACACCCCACCCCGGCCAGGGGCAGTCGCGGCACGCGTGATCCGCCGGTCATCGCGAACTCGTCATACGCAAGTGGCCGCCTCCGGCCGAGACCACGATGTCGCCGTCCAGGTCCGTGCGTACCACCGTCGCGCCGAGGGCTGACAAGTCCGCGAGGACGGTGGGGGCGGGATGCCCGAAGGCGTTGTCCGCGCCGACGCTCACCAGCACCAGACGCGGACGCACCGCGTCGAGAAATTCCTTTGTGGTGGTGCGTGATCCGTGGTGCGGAAGTTTGAGGATCTCCGCCTGGATGGGAATTCCGGCGTGCATCAGAGCCCGCTGCGCGGTGGCCTCGATGTCCCCGGTGAGCAGAATCCTGCCCGCGGGCGTGCGAGCGGTGACGACCACCGAACGGTCGTTGGCGCCGTCGGTTTCCGCGCCCCGGACCGGTCGCGGACCGTTCCTTGCCGGTGCGAGCACCTCCAGTTCGATCGACCCGAAACTCAGAACATGTCCGGCCGACAATTCCAGCAGCGGCACTCCCGCGCTCCTGGCGATGGCCGCGACCCGCGTGAGACCGGAGGCAGCGGCATGCGCGTCACCCGATGGACGCGCCTGGCTCCGCACCCCGTATCCGACTGGCCGACAATCGATTTGCGCATGTCCCAGCACGGTAACGGCGCGATCATGGCTGCCCTGCAACCGGCTTCGCGCATCTCGTCGGCCGAACGAAACGATTCGGTCGTTCCGGGCATGACCTTTCGCGAACCCGCTGAGCCGGTGCACCTCCGCGGCCGGTGCGGTGGCGGGCACGGAAGCGCACCCGAGCCCCGCTTCGGGCGTCGACCGATCGTGTGCGGGTGGCGCGAGCACGTCGAGCTCGTGGACGCCGACGGCGATCGCGTCGACCGTGCGGCCGTGCAGCGCGCCTGCGAGCCCGTCGATGTGATCCGCGTGCGGGTGGGTGAGGATCAGCAGCGGGATGCGCGAGACGCGCAAACGATCCAGGCAGGTCCGGATCGGACGCGGATCCGGCCCGACATCGATGACCACGGCGGCGCCGGGACCGACCGACAGCGCGAGGCCATCACCTTGGCCGACGTCGCACGCCGCGAGGACCCAGCCGGTCGGCGGCCAGCCGGGGTGCCAGAGCCGCACCGGGACCAGGACCACCGCGACGCCGACCACGACCGCGGCGGCGATCCGCCGCACCGGGCGAGCGCGCAATGCCGCGATCACGCCCACCACGACGGCACTCGCGATCAGACCTCCCGCCAGGCCACCCGGTACCGCGACGGACGCGCCGGGCAGCGCGGCCGCGTGGCGGGCCACCCACAACAGCCACCACAGCGGCGGTGCCGCGCAGCGCAGCGCCAAGTCGGCCGGCGGCGACCACAGGCTCGACAGCGCGGCACCGGCTGCCCCCGCGACGGTGATCGGCGCGACGACCGGGGCGACCAGCACGTTCGCGAGGACGGCGACCAGGCTGAGCTGTCCGGTGAGCGCGATCATGATCGGCGTCGTGACCACGAACGCCCCGGCGGACACGGCCACTGTCTCGGCGGGCACCCGCCACCATCCCCTGGCGCGCAACCAGTCGGCCCAGCTCGGCGCCAACAGGATCAGGCCACCCGTCGCGACGACCGACAACGCGAACCCCGCGTCGACGGCGAGCCCTGGCCAAAGGGCTAGCAACGCGATGATCGCGGCGCACAACGCGGGCAGCGCCTGTTTACGACGGCCGGTGAGCACGGCGAGCAGGGTGATCGCGCCCATCGCGCCGGCGCGCAGCACGCTCGGGTCCGGCCTAGTGACGACGATGAACATCAGCAGCGCCACGGCGGCGACGGCCGTAGCACCGCGCGGGCCGAGCGTCAGCAGGCGTACGACGAGCAACACCACCGAGAGCAAGATGGTGAAATTCGCGCCGCTGACCACCGTCAGGTGTTGCAGCCCAGCGATCTTGAAATCCTCGCGCACCTGTTCGGGCAACGCCGAGGTATCGCCGACGACCAGCGCTGGCAGCAGCCCTGCGGCGTCGGCCGGCAGGGCTCGCGTCGCCGAGGCCGCGAAGTCGGCGCGCACCGTATCGGCGGCGCGCTGCCACCACGGCAGCGGTCCGGCGGCAGTGGGCGCGCCCTGCGCGTGCAGCGTGACGACGGTGAGGTCGGATCGGCGCGGCATCTCCACCCTGGCCCGGAACTCGACCGGCCCGCCCGGCGACAAGTCACCCCACTCCGCACCGGAAGCCAGGACGACCACCGCGCCACCGGCACGTACCGTCACCCCGCCGCGTCGGTACTCGCGCAGATCCGCCCGTACCACCCATTGACGGTCCGCGCCGGAGACCTTGGCGCGCAGCGGTTTCGGATCGTCTGTCGGAATGACCACCACACGCACCGACTGCCCGGACGAAGCCCGCAGCGGATGGGTCGCCACGCGATGTTCCCGCCATGCCGCCGCGGCCGCGAACCCCGCGCCGAGCACCACGGCGGCGAGCGCAACCACCGCCACCGCTCGTCGGCGTTCGCCGCGGTGCGCGGTCACCCACAACAGCAACACCCACAACCCGATGGCCGAGACCGTCAACGCGATCGCCAGCGCGATCCCGGCCCGCCACCCTGCCGCCACCGCCACGATGGTCGCACCCCAGCAGCACAAAGCGGCGGGCAGCAGGCGAGCGTCGAGTGTCTGAACGACGCCGGGCTCCTCCGACGCGACGCCCTCCCCCGAACCTCGAACGGCTCCGGCGCGCGGGCGGGCCATGGACGATTCCGTATCGGCACCCAGCTTCCGGCGAACCAGTTCGAGCAACCCGGCGGCGTTCATACCCGCACCAGATCACGCAGCCGCGCCAAGCGGGCGGGGCCGATGCCCTCGACTTCACCGAGTTGCTCGATCGTGCTGAAGCGACCATTGGTGGTACGCCAGTTGATGATCGCGCGTGCGGTGACCGGCCCGACACCGGGGAGAGCATCGAGTTCGGCTTCGGAGGCAGTGTTGAGGTCGATCCGGCCCGCCGGGCTCGACGGACGGCTCGGCGCGGCGGCGGACCCGGTGGATGGGCGCCCGCCTGCGCCGATCGTGCCGCTGCCCTGCTGCGACGCGCCCGAACTCGGCGCGGCCGGACCGACCTGCACTTGATCGCCATCCGACAGCCGCTGCGCCAGATTCAGGCCGGTGGTGTCCGCGCCTTCACTCGGGCCGCCCGCCGCGGCGAGCGCGTCGGCGACACGCGAACCGTCGGGGAGACGAACCAAACCGCTGCGGTGGACCAGGCCGACCACGCTGACGACCAATTCCGTCGTCGGCGGGCCGGGATCGACTGCTCGCGGTGGCGCTCCGGCCGCGCTCGTGGCGGCAGCACTGGATGTCGCCAAGGCGACGCTCTGTCCGATCGGCAACGGCGGCACCGTGTGAGCGATCGGGCGTTCGCGGAACACGACCACCCCGGCGACGACCATCGCGGCAAGGCCGACAAGCGCGAGCGTACGGACCCCGTAACGCCCCGGATCGAGCCGCAGACCCCGGAACCGTTCGGGCACGAGGCAGTGCAGCCGATTCGCGCCGGGCACCGGCTCCTCCAGCCAGCCGGGCGACCGAACTCGGCCGACATCGTCTTCGGACTCCCGGTCGGGCGCGGGATGGCCGGGCAGCCGCACGAGATCCCATTTCCCCGCGGCAGCAGGACGGCTCGCGGGCCGGGCCCCACCGGTTTGCGCGGCACCATCGGAGTGGTTTCTCACGGGTGCCGACCGGCGGTCGCCTTCTTCATCCTCGGATTCGGCGGGGCTGGCATCCACCACCTTCCCGGCATCGGGTGCGGGTCGCGTCTCCCCAGCTGGGGGACCGGGGCGGACGGCAGGCGGCGTCCGGCCCGTCTGCCACCCGAGACCCACTGGACGCGCGGCATTTTCATCCGCAGTCGATGGGCGTGCGACCGTGCTCGATCGACGCCGGTATGGGACGGCCGCCGCGGCCATGGCGGTGCGGCTCGGACGATCCGGCTGCCCCGTTTCCCCCACGGGCACGCTACGCGCAGACCGCGTCGTCTCCCATCCAGACGGTCCGTGCTCCGCATCGGGCCCGGCCTTCCCGGTGCCGACACCGGCCGTCATGCTCGCGCCGACCCGGGCGGTCAGCTCACCCAATCGCCGCCGTACCCGCTCGCGTTCGTCCTGTCGTGACATGGCCGCGACGGTAGTGCGGGCAGACGCCGAAAAGACCGGTCCGACCAGCGGATTCGACGAACATGTTGACAACCGCGGCCCTGTGCACAACTCACCGGGGAACAGTGGCGGCTATGCCGGAACCCGCCGTGGCTCTGGTCCGCCTCAGCCCAGATCCTTGGCGAAGCAGTTCGACAGGGGAAGCACTTCGTACGGCGAGAAGATCGGAACTCGGTGGTAACCGCTGCGTTCGTAGAAGCGGACGGCCTCCGGTTGCAGGTGACCGGTTTGCAGGATCAGTCGGGGGCGTCCAGCGGCGCGGGCCGCATCCTCGGCGGCGGTGAGCAATAGCGCCGCCGCGCCCGAGCCGCGATGCGCGGGGCGGACGAACATCCGCTTGACCTCGAGTTCCTCCCCGTTCCACCGCAGCGCGGCGTGACCCACCGGACCATCGGAGTACGCCACGAAAGTGCTGTGCACAGTGGCGGAATCCACCGCGTTCGGGTTCGTGGGCAGTTGCCTGGCCAGATGCGCGTAGCGCGGCCCGACCTCGGCCGCCATCTCCGCGCGCAACGTCACCGCGTCCGGATGGTCCCAGTCCACGGCGGTCACGGTGAGCGGAGGACGGACCGGCGGCTTCGCGGAACTCATGCTCCGACGCTAGCCGTACGCCGGGCGACGCGCTCGCATTCGGATCACCGAGATCGTTGTCCGCCCGAAGACCCGCACACGCTCAGCGACACCCGCCGGGGACGACGAGCACGCCGAGCGCCCCCAACCCGAGATGCACTGCCAGCGCGGGCCCGAACTCGGCGACAATGAGTTCTTCCAGGCCGGGAACGAGTTCCCGCAACTGGCCCGCGATGGTCTGTGCGGCGTCCTCGGCGCCCAGATGCTGCACGGCCACCGCGGCGCCGTCCTCGCCCGCCGCGTCGACTGCCGCGGCGACGAGTTTCGCGTACGCCTTGGAGCGCGTCCGGACCTTCTCCCGCAGCTCCAGCCGTCCCTCGACGATCTGCAGCAGCGGCTTGGTGACCAGCTCGCTGGCGAAGAACGTCGCCGCCGACGACAGTCTGCCGCCGCGCCGCAATTGCTCGGTGCGATTGACCAGGATGAACGTGCGGGCCCGCGCGGCGGCCGCCACCGCCGCGTCGTACACCACGTCCAGCGGCGCTCCCGACTCGGCACGCCGGGCGGCGGCCAGCACGGGCAGCCCGGTGGCCAACCCGGCTCCGAGCGAGTCGACCAGCCGGACGCGGTCGGCGGCGTCCATGTCGCGCACGGCCTGCCGACCGGCCTCCCATGTGCCCGACAGCCGCCGGGAAAGGTGCACCGCGACAACGCCGTCACCGCCGCTGCGCTCCAAGGCCCGCTCGTACACCTCCCGCAGCTCGCCGGGCGAGGCGGCCGAAGTGGTCACGGTGTCGGAGGCATAGTCGATCTCGACCGGGTCGACGCCTTCCCGCATCGCCCGGTCACCGACCAGGACGTGCAGCGGGACGACGGCGATATCCAGCTCGTCGACATGTTCGGCAGGGAGGCTGGCGGACGAATCGGTGACGACCACGACTGCCACGGACTACCGAACCTCCTGCAGGGTCTTGACCATCGCGTTGGCCACCGCCGTGTGACCGTCCCAGCCCCAGTGGATGCCGTCCGGATTCGCCTCGCCGGAGAAAATGTTGTCGCGCACCGCTTCCCCCAGGTCGACCAGCGGCACCGAAGTCCGGTTCGACCAAGAGCGCAGCGCCTCCACCGCCCGTGGCCGCCCGGAGTGCACGCGGCCGTAGGCCTCGCAGTTGTGCACCGAGGGCAGCACCGCGACGACCGGCAGGTCAGGGCGCAACTGCGCCAGAGCCGTGCGGCACTGTTCCAGATAGTCGACACTCACCTTCGGCGGAAGCGCCACGGGCCTGCCGAGTTTCGACAGCTTGGGCTGCAGCCAGTTGTAAGTGGCGCGGACGACGCGGCGCAGCGCGGGCGGGCGCACATAGCGGATCAGTTCGCGCAGCGCGGTGGGCAATGGCGAGGGCAGCGTGTCCATGCCGCCGACGGCGAAGACCACCGCACCGGCGCGCGGCACCGCCGCCCACACCCGAGGATCGCCGATCAGGGCCCAATAGGCGTCGCGGCAGGTCCAGCCGATCCGGGCGACCAATTCGACGTCCCAATCCAGTTCGGCCGCAACGAGGTTCGGCCAGATACGCGGATGGTCTGCAGGCAGTCCGCCCTTGGGCCCGAAGTAGGACAGGGAGTCGGCGATCACCAGCAGCACCGGGCGCCCGGCTTCGCGCGTTTCGGCGGGTTCGTCGGCGCCCGCGGATTCCGGAGCGACAGCGGCGAACTCGGGCGCAGCGAGTTCAGGTTCTCCTGGCACAGCGGATCCGGGCGTCGCGGACTCGATCACGGCGTCTGTCGGCGCGGGCGATGCGGAAATCGTGTCGGCCGCGGACTCCTCTCTTGCCGGAGCAACAGGTTCGCCGAGCGCCGCAGCGGACCCATTACCCGCCGAGACAACCGGTTCGTCGAGCACCGCTGCGAACCCAGCCGCCACCGTGGCATCCGATCCGGCGATTGTGTCGGCCGCGGCCCCGTCCGTCACCGCGACCGATTTGCCGAGTGCTCCGGCGAATCCATCCGCCCGTGTGCCAACCGATTCCGCGATCGCAGAGGCTGCGGAACCGTCCGCCGCCGGGGCAACCGGTTCGCCGAACGTTGCAGTGGACCCGTCCCCCGTCGAGGAGACCGATTCGCCGAGCGTTTCCGCCGACTCGGCAATCCGTTCCGGAGCGTCGTTCGCGGCACCGACGGGCGACGCGCCGCCGCCGACGTGTACCTGCGGCTCGGCGCTGGTGACGATGTCACCGGATCCGTCGTACTCCGAGTCGGATTCCTCTCCGGACTCGGACCCGCCGCCGGAATCGCCTGCCGCGCCGGAAGCTTCGTCGGATGTAGCCGCGGATTCGCGGGAAGCCGGTGGCGGACCGCCGAACAACGCGTCGGGCAACTGCCGTTCGGCCTTCGCCGAGACCTTACGGAACAGTTCGTCCGGGACCGATCTGATCGGCTCTTCAGAGGACATCCGGTGCTACCTTCGCCGCTGCGTTCCACACATCCAGACGCCAGCCGGGCTGTTCGATGCTCGGGCCGTGACTGCTGAGCTGCACCCAGCTGGTATTGGCCAGTCCTCCGAGGATCGGCCAGTTCTGCGGCGGCAGGTCCAGCAGCGCAGCCGTGAGGGCGGCGATCAGCCCGCCGTGCGCCACCAGGATGATAGTCCGGCCCGGCCAGTCCTGCCGTTCGACCAGCAACTCCTGCACCACCGGCAGCGACCGCGCCCCGACCTCGAGTTTGCTCTCGCCGTTGGGCGGGGTGTAGCGCGCGTCCAGCCGCCACGCCATGCGCGCGCCCGGATAGTCGGCGTCGACCTCCAGGTGGGTCAATCCCTCCCAGTCGCCGAGATTGGTCTCCCGCAACCTGACGTCGGGCACGACGGTGAGCCCGGTGTGTTCGGCCAGAGCCGTCGCGGTGTCGAAGGCACGGCGCAGATCCGAAGCGTGGATAGCGATGGCGTTGCGCGAAACCAGTTCGCGTGCCGCCTCTTTGGCCTGTCTGCGACCGAGTTCGGTGAGATCGGTGTCGATCTGGCCTTGCATGCGGTCGGTGGCGTTCCATTCGGTCTGCCCGTGGCGCAACAGGATGAGGGTGCGCACGCCGGCATGTCTGCTCACGATCGCGCCTCGTCCTCCGTCGCCGCGGCGCGCGAATCCGGCGCGGCCCCGGTGAGACCGGCGACCGGCACCACGGGGCAGTCCTTCCACAGGCGTTCCAGCGCATAGAAATTGCGCTCGTCGTTGTGCTGGATGTGCACGACGACGTCGACGTAGTCCAGCAGCGCCCAGCGGCCTTCGCGGGTGCCCTCGCGCCGGACCGGCTTGTGCCCGGCCGCGCGGAGTTTCTCCTCCACGTTGTCGACGATGGCGTTGACCTGACGCTCGTTGGGCGCGGACGCGATCACGAAGCAGTCGGTGATCACCAGCTGCTCCGACACATCGAGCACCACCACGTCGGACGCCAGCTTCTCGTCGGCGGCCAGCGCGGCGACCTGCGCGATCTCCACCGACTCGGTCGACGCGGTCATGCCTGCACCCCCCGGGCGCTCGGCGGGACGGCACTCGCGGCCGTGGGGATCGTTCGCTCGCTCATGCCCGCACCTTCGCTGCGCTCGCTCACGCTCAGCTACCTTCCGCTGCTCCGGGCACATACAGGTGCCGCTTCGATATGTACTGCACCACGCCGTCGGGGACGAGGTACCACACCGGCCGATTCTCGGCGGCGCGGCGACGGCATTCGCTCGACGAGATCGCCAGCGCGGGGACCTCGACCATGGTCACCGCATCCGGCGGGAGATCCCGCAGATGCTCCTCGAGATGATCGATGTTCAGCTCGTACCCCGGACGGCTCACCCCGACGAACTTCGCCAGTTCGAACAGTTCTGCCCAATCCTGCCATGTGAGGATGCTGGCCAGCGCGTCCGCACCGGTGATGAAGTACAGCTCGGCGCCGGGATGGGCCGATCGCATCTCCCGCAGGGTGTCGACGGTATAGGTGACCTTGCCGCGCTCGATGTCCGCACGGCTCACCGAGAACCGTGGGTTGGACGCGGTCGCGATGACGGTCATCAGGTACCGATCCTCGGCCGGGCTGACCTGCTTGTGCGATTTCTGCCAGGGCTGCCCGGTCGGGACGAAGATCACTTCGTCCAGGTCGAACCGGTGCGCGACCTCGCTGGCGGCGACCAGATGCCCGTGGTGGATGGGGTCGAACGTGCCGCCCATCACCCCGAGCTTGCGGCCGCGCCGACCTGTCTCGTGCATGACTGCCGAGCTTAACGGGTCGCCCACGGCCCGCACGGGGCCGGTAAGCGGGGGCGGGCGGCGAACTGGGGACACCCGCCCGCACTATGCCCCGCCACACGGGCCCGGCGGCGCCTCAGGCGGTGGCGTCTCCCATCTCGCGCATCCGGGCCAGCTGCTCGCGGGTGCGCGCGAGTTCATCCGCCGCCTCGGCCGACCGGCCCGCCAGCGGGGCCAGCTCGGCGATCAGCGTCCGCATCGAGGTGAGCCCGGATTCGGGATCGGCTTCGCCGCACACGCGCAGCCAGGCCGCCGCCCGCAGGCAACGCGCCCGCTCCGCCACCGCGCCCAACCCGGCCCACAGCTGTGCGGCGCGCTGGTAGGCGGCCACCGCCTCGTCGTCCTGCCCGCAGTACTCGAGCGCGGTGGCGGCCGACCACGCCAGCTCGGCGTGCAGCTTCGTCCGCTCCGGGTCGCGTTCGACGAGTCGTGCCGCCTCCAGGAACTGCCGCGCGGCCTCGCGGTGGCGGTTCAGTGCGTTCAGCGATCGGCCGAACTGCGCGCGCACCACCGCCAGTTCGCCGGACGGATACGGAATCGCGCCGCTGAGCAGCGCGTGTTCGAACAGGGCGACAGCCTCGCCGTGGCGCTCCGCGCGATGGAACGCGCGTGCGGCGACCACGGTGTGATGCAGTACATCCGGTTCGGACAGCCCTTCCCAGCGTGCCGCGGCGCGCACCGCGGCATCGGCCAGATCGAGTTCGCGGTCCGGCTGGCTCGCGATGGCGATGACCAGCTGCGCGCCCAGCCGGGCGGCCTCCTCCCCGGCCAGCACCTGCGTACCGAGCGCCAGCGCTTCCCGCAGGTGGGCTTCCGCCTCCTCGGGCGTATCGGCGAGCCGGGCGGCACCGAGTTCGGCCAGCCTGCGGACCTCCGTCGCTCGGTCGCCGGAGAAGTCGTCGGCCGCCCGCACGCTGTCCGGCGCGCTCGCGGCGCGCGGCAGTGTGCTGCGCAAACCGAGCGGCAACCGGTCCAGTAGCGGTTCGGCCGCGAGCCGGGCGGCGGTGCGCAGGCTGACCGAGCTGTTGCCGTTGCGGGCGTCGTAGCGAGCACACAACGCGCCGATCTCGACCTCCAACCGGGCGCGCACCGATTCCACCGTCCCCTCCGCAAGCGGAAGATCACCCAGCCGCAGCGCCACCAGCCTGCGCAGCAGCACGCACACGCCGGTGGCGAAGGCCAGGCGCGCGCCCGCGTCGGCTCCGGAATCGGCCAGCCAGTTCGCGTGCTCGGTGAGAATTTCCAGCCCGCGTGCCTCGTTGCCGGTCAGCGCGCAGAATTCCATATGCGACGCCACCGACGGACGCAGGTCCTCGGTGTGCCGGACCAGCGGATACCCGGTCAGGTGCGCGCCGCGTGCCGCCGCGACGCGGCCGGTGCGCACCAGCGGGAGCAGTGCCTGCGCCAGAACGCGGTGCGGCTCCTCGGCGCAGGTCCGTTCGCCGTCGAGCACGGGCTTCCAGTGCGCGAGTCCGCCCTCGTCGTCACCGAGAGACACGCTCGTCACACCCCATTCGCCGCGCTCGCAGGCATCGCAGTCGGACATGCTGTCGCGCGGTGCGGCCATCGCCTGCTCCAGCCACGCGGCGGCGGCCGCGGCGTCACCGATCTCGCGGGCGAGTTCGGAGCGCAGGGCCAGCACCGGGCGCGGACTGTAGCCGCGCTGCCGGTAGCGGCTGTCCAGTTCGTCGAACCAGCGATCGATCGTGGACAGCGGCAGCGCGGGGTTGCCGACCATGCCCCAGGTCACCCATTTCAGATACCAGTGCACCGAGTGCGTCATCGAGCCCAGCTCGGCGGGGTGGTCGTCGTAGATCCGCAGCAACCTGCCGTAGGCGACGGGCACCAGATCGCGTTCGCCCGCGTAGGTGTACGACTGCGCGAGCTCCAGCAGCACCCTGCCTTCCAGCGCGCGATCCGATCCGGTTCGCGCGGCCGCGGCCAGGGTCTCCAGTCGCTCGGTGCGCGTCCGGCCGTGCGGTAGCGCGTAGACCTGCGCCAGCGCCGCGCCGATCTCGGCGGCGTCCATGCTCACTCCGTCTCTTCACCGCGGTCGGCGGCACGTTGGGTGGCCCAGCCGAGGAATTCGCCGAAGGCGCGATTGAGCAGCGCCGTGTCGGCCGCGCTCAGCGGGCGGTGGGTCATCAACAGGGCCTGCCCGTAGAGCGATTCCACCGCCGTCTTCCGGAAGCCGGGATCGTCGATGCGGGACAGCCTGCGCACGATCGGGCTGTGGTGGTTGAGCACCAGCCGAGCGCGCGGCGTCGCGACCGCCAGGGCGCCGAGGATCTCGGTCCACAGGTCGTCGGCGTCCCCGGCCGTCTGCGCTCTGGCGCGTTCGTTGCGTGCGGCGCGGCCGTCGAGATAGAGCGCGGGCACCGTGATCGGATGGAAGGCGCGCACGATGACGTCGCACGACAGCGGGTCGAGCACGGATCGCGCCAGTTCGAGCACCGGGGCCAGCGCCAGTTCGTCGCCTGGGTCGACCGGGTCGAGCGCCGCGGCGATCGCGTCTACGTCCAGGTCGACCACTTCGACGCCGGGCAGCAACCGCGGCAACCGCGCGATCAACTCCCGGTCGTAGGCGTAGCCGCCGTTGACGACGCCGATGCCCTGCGCGGCGGCGGTGGCCGCCACCTGACGGAACTCCTCGACCGTCGCCGTCACCCGGACGGTGCGGTGGTGGCGGGCGAACTCGGTGAGCGGCACGCGCCCGTCGGTGGTCTCGAAGTGCAGATGGGGCAGCATGATGCGCAGCAGTTCGACGGAATGGCTCGCCATCGCCTTCACGCCGAGTGCGTGCACGGACAGGAACGCGGCCAGCCGCTGCGGCTGTTCGGCGGCGATCTCGGTGAGCCAGTCCCGGATCCGGTCTCCGAGCACCTCGCGCACGACGGCGAGCCGCTCGTCCTCGTAGAGGCCCTCCCGCGACGCGGTGGGGCGCAGCGTGTCGGTGTCGAGCACGCAGCGCACGAAGAACGCCCAATCCGGCAGCACGCCGCGCACCGCGTCACCCAGGAGCATGCCCTTCAGGTACACCCGATGCGCACTGCTGTCGGACGGGTTGCCCGGCTGGGACAGGACATAGGCCACACCGCTGACGCCTGCCGCACCGGCATCGAGCTCGATGGCGTCGAGCGGGACGAAGCCCAGCGTCCGGTGACCGTAGTCGAGCAGGGCGGCCCTGCGCCGCTGCGCCGACGGATACGCGCGGCGCCAGACCGGAACGCCTTCGGTGACCGTCGTCACAGCACCGTCCGACTCCACCGTCACCTCGTAGGGCAGCAGCGACCCGAATTCGCGTGCCAGGTCGGTCACCCGCTGCGGCCGGAACCACTCCCCGGCTCCCCCGCGCGGGGTGAGCCACACCGTCGTGCCCGGTTGCGCGTACTCGCCTCGATCGAGTGAGCGCACCGAGTAGGTGCCGTCGGCGCGGGCCAGCCACTCGACCGGCGAGGCGGTCGGGTCGGCGGCCGATCGGGTGACGACCCGGATCGTCTCGGCGACCGTGAAACAGGCCAGCAACCCGATTCCGAACTGTCCGAGGAACTCCCGTCGCGCGCCTTCGATGTCGTCGCGTTTGGACGAGCGGCCGATGGTGGCGAGGAACCGGTGCACGTCGGCGTCGGTCAGGCCGACACCGGGATCGCTGATCCGCAGCCCGGACTCGTCCACGGAGAGCCGAATTCCGGTGGGAGCCAGCGGATCGAGCCGAACACGTGCGGTGACCGCGTCGACGGCGTTCTGCAACAGCTCGCGCAGATAGACCCGCGGACTCGAATAGAGGTGATGAGAAAGCAGATCGACTATCCCGCGCAAATCGACCTGAAACGAATAGTTGTTGTGCACCGCCACCGGATCGTCCGGCGTTCTGTTCCCCATGGCCGCCGATCTTGTCGGCGCACGCCAAAGATCCCCTTAACGAACCCTTTCAGGCGGTCGGGCGCTTGCTCTTCGGCAGCTTGCGCACGACGGCCTCGTAGGAGAGATCGACCAGCTCGTAGAGTTCGTTATCCGAGACCGCGCCGCCGAACTGGATGACGTTCCAGCCGTACCGCCCGATGTAGGCGGACGCCGCCACGTCCCCCGGGTACACCCGGACCAGTTCGTCGGCCTCCTCGCGGGTCCGCCCGCATTTGAGGCCGACCGATGTCGCGCCGAGGAAGGCGAAGATCTTGTCGCCGACCTTGGCGACGACGTCGCCCTCCCACGGTTCGTCCTGCCAGGCGCCCGGCTTGGCCAGGCAGTAGCTCAGCAGCGCGGCATCGTCCATGCCGTCTCCTACACCGGTAGCAGCCGCGAAACCACCGCGGTGAGTTGTTTGGCCGAACGACATTCGTGCATCTCGATCACGTCGCGGTACTTGTCCGCCGCGGAATCGCCGGAACCCCACTGGTTGCGCGGTTCGGGATTGAGCCAGTGCGCGTGCTTGGCCACCTCGACCAGCGACCGCAGGGTGTTCAGCTCCGGGTCACGGTAGTTCGTGCGGGCGTCGCCGAGGATCAGCAGCGAGCTGCGGCTGGTGACGGCGTCCGGGAAGTCCCTGGCGAACCCGGCCAGCGCGTTGCCGTAGTCGGAGTGCCCGTCCAGGCCGACGACGTTCGCCTCACCGAAGATCCGGGTCATCGACCGGTCCAGCTGGGTGTGCGGATCGAAGAACCGGGTCACCTCGTCGATCTGGTCGACGAACGCGAAGATGCGCACCCGGGAGAACTGTTCGCGCAGCGCGCTCACCAGCAGCAGCGTGAAGTTGCTGAAGCCGGCCACCGAGCCCGACACATCGCACAGCAGAACCAGTTCGGGGCGGCCCGGTCGCGGCTTGCGGTTCACCAGGTCGATGGGCACGCCGCCCGTGGACATGGACGCGCGCAGAGTGCGGCGAAGGTCGATGGCTCCGCGATGGGCGTGCCTGCGACGCGCGGCCAGACGCGAAGCCAGGATGCGGGCCAACCGCTGGGTACCGCGCTTGAGTTCGGAGAGTTCGGCCTCGGAGGCGCGCAGGAAGTCGACCTCCTCGGCTTGCCGGGCGACTCCGTAGCTCGCCACGCGTTCGCGTCCGATCCGTTCGGCGACGCGCCGCCTGGTCTCGGCCTCGACGGTCGCGCGGAAGCCCGCGATGCGCTGCCGGGCGGCGCGGCGGGCGATCTCGGAGTCGAACTCGCTCGTGTTCGGCCCGAGGGCCATGCCCGCGAGGATCTTCGCCAGCAACGTCTGCGGCTGCACCTCTTTCAGCGCCTGGTACGACGAGAAAGACGGACCGCGGGCGGACTGGTACTGGCCGAGTTGCTCGACCAACTGCGCGGCCAGCGCCTCCAGTTGCTGGGTCGCCGACTCCTGCGCCAGCAACTCCGCGAGCAGTTCGCGCAGCGCCGGGATGTCCACGTCTCCCGAGGGCGTGTGCGGGATCTCCAGCTCGTCCTGGCTCACGGCGCGCTGCCCGACGGCGACGGGGAACCACAGGTCGAACAGCCCGTCGAAGGTCGCGCGGTGGGTGGTGCGCCGCAACAACGCGCACGCCAGCCCCTCCCGCAGGACCTCACGGTCCATCAGGTCGAGCACGGTCACCACGCGGCCCGCGTCCACCGTCTCCGACGGTCCGACCGGTATCCCGCGCGCCCGTAGCGCCTCCACGAACCCGACCAGATGTCCCGGAATACCGTGTGGCGCGCTCAGTGCCGCGACTTCGGCAGGGACCGGCCCGGTCGCCATGGCTCAGGCCAGCTTCAGTTCGGCCAGCGCGCGCTGGTGGTCGCTCTGGTGTTTGAGGACCACACCGAGCGTCGCTCGGACGGTGGTGTCGTCCAGGTCCCGCAGGCCGAGCGCCAGCAGCGTGCGACCCCAGTCGATCGATTCCGCGACCGAGGGCAGCTTCTTCAACTGCATGCCGCGCAGCACGTGCACGATCCGCACCAGCTGCGCGGCGACGGCCGCCGACAGTTCGGGCACCCGGCTGGCCAGGATGCGCCGCTCCAGCTCCTCGTCCGGGAAATCCAGATGCAGGTACAGGCAGCGACGCTTGAGCGCCTCGGACAGCTCGCGGGTGGCGTTCGAGGTGAGCACCACGAACGGTTTGCGGCTGGCGGTGATCGTGCCCAGTTCCGGTACCGTCACCGCGAAGTCGCTGAGCACCTCGAGCAGCAGGCCCTCGATCTCGACGTCGGCCTTGTCGGTCTCGTCGATCAGCAGCACCGTGGGATCGGTGCGCCGGATCGCGGTCAGCAGCGGGCGCGAGAGCAGGAACTCCTCGGTGAAGACGTCGGCCTTCGTCTCTTCCCAGTCGTTCTCGCTGGAGGCCTGGATGCGCAGGATCTGCTTGGCGTGGTTCCACTCGTACAGCGCGCGGGCCTCGTCGACGCCCTCGTAGCACTGCAATCGCACCAGCTCGGCGCCCGAGGTCTGCGCGACCGCGCGCGCCAGCTCGGTCTTGCCGACACCCGCCGGTCCTTCGATCAGCAACGGCTTGCCCAACCGATCGGCGAGAAACACCGAGGTGGCGGTGGCCTTGTCCGCCAGGTAGCCCGTGCTGGCCAACCGTTCGATCACGTCGTCCACCGACGTGAAGATCGGCTCCTGTACTGCGCTCTCCGACACCACCCGGCACCTTCCTTCCGAACCGTCCCCCACGCTACGGCAGCGCGTCGCCGATGCCGACTCGGCCTCGGCCGTGGCCGCCGCGCACGCGGGTCAGACGGGCCGGATCTGTCCTTCGCCCCAGACGATCCACTTCGTGGAGGTCAGCTCCGGCAGCGCCATCGGGCCGCGAGCGTGCAACTTCTGGGTGGAGATGCCGATCTCGGCGCCGAAGCCGAACTGCTCGCCGTCGGTGAACGCGGTGGAGGCGTTCACCATCACGGCGGCGGCGTCGACCCGGCTGGTGAACTCGCGGGCCGCGGCGAGGTCGCCGGTGACGATGGCCTCGGTGTGGCCGGTGCCCCAGGTGTTGATGTGCTCCACCGCCGCGTCCAGGCCGTCGACCACTTTGAGCGCGATGTCCAGGGTGAGGTATTCCTCGCCCCAGTCGGCCTCGGTGGCCGGAACCTGGCCGGGCAGGTCGCCGTGGATGGTGACGCCGGAACGCTCCAGCGCTTCGGTGAGCCGGGGCAGCGCCGTGTCCGCGATCCCGGCGTCGATCAGCACGGTCTCGGCGGCGTTGCACACGCTGGGACGGCGGGTCTTGGCGTTGATCAGGATCCGCTCGGCCATGTCCAGGTCGGCGGCGGCGTGCACGTAGACGTGGCAGTTGCCGGTACCGGTCTCGATGGTCGGCACCTGCGCGTCACGCACGACGGCGTTGATCAACCCGGCGCCGCCGCGCGGAATGACCACGTCGACCAGGCCGCGGGCCTGGATCAGATGCGTGACGCTGGAACGGTCCTCACTCGGCAGCAACTGCACGGCGTCGGCCGGGATGTCTTGCGCGGCAAGCGATTCGCGCAGCACCGCGACGAGCGCGGCGTTGGAGCGGGCCGCCGAGGACGAGCCGCGCAGCAGGGCGGCGTTACCGGACTTGAGCGCGAGCCCGAACGCGTCGACGGTGACGTTCGGCCTGGCCTCGTACACCATGCCGACCACGCCGAGCGGCACTCGCACCTGCCGGATCTCCAAGCCGTTCGGCAGCGTCGAGCCGCGCACCACCACACCCACCGGATCGGGCAGTCCCGCCACCTGACGCAACCCGGAGGCGATGCCGTCGATGCGGGGCTCGGTCAGCCGCAGCCGGTCCAGCAGTGACTCCTCGGTGCCCGCGGCCCGCGCCGCGGCGATGTCCTCGGCATTGGCGGCCAGCACCCGATCGGCGGCGGCCAGCAGCGCGTCGGCGGCGGCGTGCAGGGCGTCGTTCTTCCGCGCCGTCGTCAGCGGGGCGAGGGCTCGCGACGCGACCCTGGCCTTGCGCGCGGCCTCGTGCACCACCTCGCGAACATCAGGCTGGGTGGTCGTTCCTACCGTCATGGGTACAGCCTACGCACCGGGTACACCGCCGATCCCACCCGCCGCGACGCGGGCGCGGTCACGTGCGCGACCCGGGCCGGGCGACTACCGTCCGGCGATATGACGGTCGAATCGGACGCTCCCGCGATCGTGGTGCTCGGCAGCGTCAACATGGACCTGATCACTACGACCGCACGCAGACCGGTCCCCGGTGAGACGGTCCTCGGCAACGGCTTCGCCATGGTGCCCGGCGGGAAAGGCGCGAATCAGGCGATCGCTGCGCGGCGGGCGGGCGGCGAGGTCCACTTCCTCGGGGCGGTCGGCGACGACGTCTTCGCCGGCGAACTGCGCGCGGCGCTCACGAACGCCGCGGTGTTCACCGACCGGCTGCGCACGGTCGCCGGGCCGAGCGGCATCGCCACGATCGTGGTGGACGACGACGGCGAGAACAGCATCATCGTCGTCGGAGGCGCCAACACGCGGATGACCGAGCTGACCGAGGACGACCTGGCGGCGATCGCGGCCGCCGATATCTTGTTGTGCCAGCTGGAGATTCCGGTCGAAACGATCGCCGCCGCGGCCCGCCACGCCCGCGCGCACGACACCACCGTGCTGGTGAACCCATCGCCCGCCCGTCCGCTGCCCGCCGATCTTTGGACGAATATCGATGTCGCCGTGGTGAATTCCGGCGAGGCCGAGCAACTGGGCGCGGACCTGGACACCGTCGCGCACGTGGTCGTCACCCGCGGGGCGGCGGGCGCGGACTATCGCGGACCGGACGGCGCCCGCCTGTCCCAGCCCAGCCCGCGGGTCGATGTCGTCGACACCACCGGCGCGGGCGACGCCTTCACCGGTGCGCTGGCCGCAGCCTGGCATCGGGGGCCGGAATGGGCGCTGACCTGGGCTTGCGCGGCCGGGGCGCTGGCTACGACCCGGTTGGGCGCGAGCAGTTCGATCCCGGCCCGCGAGGAGATCACCGCAGCCCTCGCCGCGGAGTGACGACTCGCGCCGCGGCGGCTCCCGCTGCGCCCGAGCCGATATCGTGATGGGCATGGCCACCACGCCGGATCGCATCCCCGCCGAGGGCGACACCGCGCCGATCGAGCGGCTGGACGCGGCCATGGTCGCGCTGAGCTTCGTGGACAACGCGGGCATCACGCGCGTGAAAACCGTCCCCAGCCAGCGGCTGGACCGAGCGTCCCGGTACGGCGTCGGAGTGTCGCCGTGCTTCGAGACCTTCGCCTTCGACGACCTGATGGCGATCGGGCGCTATCTCGGCGGGCCCGACGGCGACCTGCGACTCGTCCCCGATCTGAGCATGCTCACCGAACTGGCCTGCCAGCCCGGCTGGGCGTGGGCGCCCACGGACAAATACACCCAGGACGGCACCCGCTTCGCCGCTTGCCAGCGCCACTTCGCGGCACGCCAGACGGCTGCGGCGCAGGCCGCCGGACTGCGGTTGTCCATGGCGTTCGAGACCGAATGGGCGGTGGGCCGCGCCGACGACACCGACGACTTCACACCCGCGATCCACGGCCCCGCCTACGGACTGGTGCGGCTCGGGCAGGTGGCCGACTACGCCGCCGACCTGGTCGCCGCACTCGAGCGCCAAGGCGTCACCGTCGCCCAGTTCCATCCCGAATACGCCCTCGCGCAACTGGAGTTGTCGGTCGAACCGTCCGAGCCGGTCACCGCCGCCGACGAGGCCGTGCTGGTCCGGCACACGATCCGGCAGGTGAGCGCGCGGCACGGCAGGCGGGCGCTGCTCGCCCCGTGCATCGAACCGGGCGGCGCCGGTTCCGGAGCGCACCTGCACCTGTCGGTGACCGACGAGGACGGACCGCTGTTCGCGGACGGCGACGGCCCGCACGGCATGCGGCGGACCGGCGAGGCGTTCCTGGCGGGAGTGCTGCGCGAACTGCCCGCGCTGGTCGCGGTCGGCGCGGGCAATCCGGCGAGCTTCCTGCGGTCGGAGCCGTCGCGCTGGGCGGGAGTCTGGCAGTGCTGGGGCCACGAGACCAGAGAGGCCGCGCTACGGTTCGTCACCGGGGTGCGCGGCACCGAGGCGTGGGCGGCCAACGCCGAGATCAAATGTTTCGACGCGACCGGCAATCCGTACCTGATCGTCGGGTCGGTGATCGCCGCCGGGCTCGCCGGTGTCGCCGAACAGTTGCGCCTTCCGGTCGAAATCACCGGTGATCCAGCGACTTTCGACGCCGAGGCACGCATGGTATCGAATGTGCGCCGCCTGCCGACCACCCCGTCCGAAGCCGCCGACCACCTCGCCGCGTCCACGGTGCTCGCCGACGCCATGGGCGTCGAACTACACGACTCGCTGCTCACCGTGCGCCGCGCGGAGGCCGAGCGGTACGCCGCCGCGAGCGCCGAAGAGCTGGTCGCCCTGACCCGCTGGCGGTTCTGACATGCTCACCGACGGTGTCCGGCTCACCGACCACCACTGCCACGGGGTGTACACCGAGAACCTGGATCGGCCCGGCTTCGAGCGCTTGCTCGGGGAAGGCGCGCGCGGCAGTTTCGATTCCGCGATCGGGCTCGCCGTGCGCCGCTGGTGTGCCCCCGCGCTCGATCTGCCCGCCCACGTCGGCCCGGACGTCTACCTGCGTCATCGCGCCCGGCTCGGCGCGCGCGAGGTGTCCGCCCGGCTGCTGCGCGCCACCGGGGTGACCCGATGGTTTCTGGACACCGGAATCGGTGGTGGAACAGCGGATTTCATCGAGCTGGCCGGCGGGGAGGTGCGCGAGGTGGTGCGGCTGGAGGAAGTGGCCGAGCAAGTCGTCGCGCAGGTCGGCGCGGTGTCCGGGGTGTACGAGCGGATCGAGGAGGAGCTGCGCGCTCGGGCGGTCGGCGCCGTCGGGTTGAAGACGATCGTGGCCTACCGGTGCGGTCTGGACTTCCCGCCGCGGGATCACCCGCCGACCAGTTTCGCGCCCGAGCACCGGCTCACCGATCCGGACGTCCTCGGCTGGCTGGTCGGCCTCGGCGCGCGCATCGGCGCCGAACTAGGTCTTCCGCTGCAATTCCACACCGGATTCGGTGACCCGGACCTGCGCCTGCGGCACGGCGACCCGCTGCTGCTCACCGACTTCCTGCGCCGGACCGCGGGCACCGGGCTGTCGGTGATGTTGCTGCACTGCTGGCCCTTCCATCGCCATGCCGCTTACCTCGCGCACGTCTTCGAGCACGTCCATCTGGATCTGGGCCTGACCATCCCTTATGTGGGACAGCGGGCCGGGGCCGTGCTGGCCGAGACGCTGGAGCTGGCTCCGTTCCGGGCGCTGTGTTACTCCTCCGACGGCTACGGGCTCCCAGAGCTGCACTACCTGGGCGCCCTGCTCTGGCGGCGCGGTCTCGGCAAGCTCGTCGACGAGTGGCTCGCCGACGACGCGATCACCACCGCCGACGCCGAAGCCCTGGTCAGCGCCATCGCCCACGGGAACGCCGAGCGCGTCTATCGCGCACGGTTCGAGCAGGCGGCCGGCTGACCGCCACCATTCCGGGCGGTCGAATATTCGGGTGCGCCGGGTGTCCTCGGTACCTACCGTTGATGGCATAACCAACGGAAGGATCGACACCATGTTTCCCGTCGAGCTGCGCGGCACCAAGGCGCAGACGCTGATGTGGGCCGACGAGCACGAGGTCGAGCAGGCCGCGCTCCAGCAGCTGCGCAACATCGCCGCGCTGAAATGGGTCCACGGCGTCCGCGTGATGCCGGACGTGCACCTCGGCAAGGGGGCCACGGTCGGCTCGGTGATCGCGATGAAGGACGCGGTGGCCCCCGCCGCGGTCGGCGTGGACATCGGGTGCGGCATGGAGAGCGTGCGCACCGATCTCACCGCGGCGGATCTGCCCGACAACCTGCGTTCGCTGCGGTCGCGCATCGAGGCGGCGGTGCCGGTCGGCTTCCAGGCGCATCACGACGCCGTCGATGTCACCCGGCTCGGCGGCCAGGTCGCGGGCCTCGGCGCGAGCACTGCGGCGCTGCGCGCGGGCTGGGACCGGTTCTGGGGTTCGTTCGGCGCGCTGGACAGCCGGGTTCAGGCACGAGAGTCGAAGGCGCACAAGCAGATGGGCACGCTCGGCGGCGGCAACCACTTCATCGAGGTCTGCCTGGACCAGGAGGACCGGGTGTGGATCCTGTTGCACTCCGGCAGCCGCAACATCGGCAAGGAACTCGCCGAGCGGCACATCGCGATCGCGCGCACGCTGCCGCACAACGTCGATCTGCCCGACCGCGACCTGGCGGTCTTCGTCTCCGGCACGCCGGAGATGCGGGCGTACCGGCGCGACCTCACCTGGGCGCAGGAGTACGCGGCGCGCAACCGCGCGGTGATGCTCGCCCTGGTCTGCCGTGCGGTCGCCGCCGAATTCGCCGATCGCGGAGTGCGTTTCGAGCAGCCGATAAGCTGTCACCACAATTATGTGGCGGAGGAGATCGTCGACGGCGTGCCCATGCTGGTCACCCGCAAGGGGGCCGTGCGCGCGGGGGAAGGCGATCTCGCGCTGATCCCCGGCTCGATGGGCACCCGCTCGTATGTCGTACGCGGCAAGGGGAACCCGGCTTCTTTCCAGTCCGCCTCGCACGGCGCGGGACGGCGGATGAGCCGCAACGCGGCCAAGAGGCAGTTCACCGTGGCCGACCTCATCGCCCAGACCGAGGGCGTCGAGTCGCGCAAGGACGCGGGCGTGGTGGACGAGATCCCGGCCGCGTACAAGGACATCGATGAGGTCATCGAGGCACAACGGGACCTGGTCGACGTGGTCGCGACGCTGCACCAGGTGCTCTGCGTCAAGGGCTGAACGTCGGCTGCGCGCCGGGCGGACCGACTCGCCCGGCGTGCGGCCGCGGTCAGCGCCGCCGCAAGGTGGCGGCGAGCCCGGCTCCGATGAGCAACAGGCCGAGCACCAGCCCCCATCCGTTCAGCACCCAGTTGTAGAGGGCCAGGCGCCATTCCTCCGACAGCCCCGGCGTCTGCTCGATCAGACGCCAGAGGTCGTGAGGGAAGAACGACTGCACCGCGCCCGGCAGCAGACCCCACACCAGGCCCGCTATCACAGTGCCGACGGGTGAGTACGCGGCCAGCAGCGCCACCAGGAACAACAGCAACGCACCACCGATCATCTGGGCGTTCGAGTTCCAGCGGTCGCCCTCGTCCCCGAGGATCACCCACTGCCGGGTGCCGAGCCCGCCATGAGCGGCCAGGCCGATCCCGATGGGCGTCACCGACAGGCCGACGAGCGTGCCCGTCACAGTGCGCGAGACATTGTTGCTGGTCCGGAACTCGGCGCCCGGCGGAGCCCACCCCGCGGGCGGCTGAATGTGGCTCGACACCGCTGCCTCCTCCCGGTCCCCCTACCGGGGATTCAGGGCTTCATTGTCCATCGCCGGGAGCTGTTTCGCTCTGGATGTCTCGGCGGCGTACTGGATACCATCGGATATGCCCTGGCGGCCCTCGTTCTTCTCACCCGCTCCTGCGGACGCGGCGGCCGGCCCGCCGGAGATCCCCGGCGTGCGGCGTTCCTATGTCACCGCTCGCGGGGTGCGTTTCCACGTCACCGAGGCGGGACCGACGGATGGCCGCCCCGTGTTGGCCTTGCACGGCTGGCCCGAGCATCATTACGCCTATCGTCACCTGCTCGCCGACCCGCCGGACGGACTGCGGATCATCGCGCCCGACCTACCCGGCTACGGCTGGTCCGGTCCCGCGCCGCACCGGTGGGCCAAGGACGAAGTCGCCTCCGACCTGCTCGCATTGCTGGACGCGCTCGGCCTGAAGCGCGTGCTGCTGGTCGGCCACGACTGGGGCGGTTACATCGCCCACCTGCTCGTGCTGCGCGAGCCGGAGCGATTCGACGCGCTGCTGGCGCTCAACATCGCCCACCCGTGGCAGACACCGCGCACTTTCCTCCCGCACGCGTGGCGGTTCCTGCTCTATCAACCCGCCGTCGCGGCGTTCGGCACCTACCTGCACCAGCGCACCCGCTTTCTGGACCTCGTCTTCGCCGGCGCCGTACGCGATCGCGAGAAGTTCGGACCCGAGGCGATTCGCGTCTACGCGGACCGTTTCCGCGACCCCGTCTGTGCCCGCACGGCGACCGACACCTACCGCACTTTCCTGCTGCGCGAAGTTCCGCGCTCGGCCGGACACGGCGAACGACGTCGAGCGAAGATTCCGATCCGCACCCTGTTCGGAGTCGAGGACGCGGCGGTCCATCCTTCGCTCGCCGCCGAGGAGACCGCGCGTGCCGACGACTACCGCCTGGAACCGGTGCGGGGCTGCGGCCACTTCATTCTCGAGGAACGTCCGGATCTGGTCCGTGCCCGGCTGGCCGAGTTGGCGGCCGCCACCGCGCGATCCGCCTGATCACGCCCTCACGTCGAGGATGCGCACCCGCCACGGCGAGTGCCGTGCCCGTGGAGATCGTGTGGCCGGAAGGCGCCGCGCGCGGCTGACCGATCGCCACACCGGCGCCCCGACGCCGCCTGTCGGTGGCGTCGGGCACGATGGACCGCATGACCACGGCCACCGACGCGTCTCCGATCGACCTCACGGCCCCCGACCTGCGCGAGCACGCCGAACAGCTGCTGCGCGAGCTGGCCGGGGCGGGCGCCGCGCTGCGGGAGGATCAGTGGACCGCGATCGAAGCGCTCGTCGTACGGCGGCGCAGGGCGCTGGTCGTGCAGCGCACCGGCTGGGGCAAGTCGGCGGTGTACTTCATCGCCGCCAAGCTGCTGCGCAGGGCCGGGCGCGGGCCCACGGTGATCGTGTCGCCGCTGCTCGCGCTGATGCGCAACCAGGTCGCGGCGGCACAGCGCGCGGGAGTGGTCGCCGCGACCATCAACTCGGGCAATGTCACCGAGTGGGACGAGATCCACGCACAGGTCGCCGCCGGTGCGGTCGACGTGCTGCTGGTCAGCCCGGAGCGATTGAACAATCCGGATTTCCGGGATCAGGTGTTGCCCCGGCTCGCGGCCGACGCCGGGCTGGTGGTGATCGATGAAGCGCACTGTGTGTCGGACTGGGGCCACGACTTCCGGCCGGACTACCGGCGCATCCGGACGCTGATCGCCGACCTGGGCTCGGACGTCCCGGTCCTCGCCACCACCGCGACGGCCAACGACCGGGTGGTCACCGATGTCGCCACCCAGATCGGCACCGACACCCTGGTGCTGCGCGGCACGCTGGATCGCGAGTCGCTGCACCTGTCGGTGGTCCGCTTCGACGATGCCGTGGAGCGCACCGCCTGGCTCGGCGGGCACCTCGACCGGCTGCCCGGCTCCGGCATCGTCTACACGCTCACCGTCGCCGCCGCGCACGATCTGGCCGACGTGCTGAACTCACACGGCCACACCGTCGCCGCCTATACGGGCCAGACCGACCCGGCCGAACGCGAGGCGCTCGAAGCGGCGCTGTTGAACAACGAGGTGAAGGCGCTCATCGCCACCTCCGCGCTCGGCATGGGCTTCGACAAACCCGATCTGGGATTCGTGGTGCACATCGGTGCGCCGTCCTCGCCCATCGCCTACTACCAGCAAGTGGGACGCGCGGGGCGGGGCACCGACCGGGCCGAGGTGATCCTGCTTCCCGGCCCCGAGGACGCGCGGATCTGGAGCTACTTCGCCTCCGTCGCCTTTCCCCGCGAGCACATCGTGCGTGCCGTGCTCGACGCGCTGGAATCCGACCGGGCGTTGTCCACCGCGGCGTTGGAACCGCTGGTGGAGTTGAACCGCTCCCGGCTGGAGATGGTGTTGAAGGTGCTCGACGTGGACGGCGCGGTGCGCCGCGTGCGCGGCGGCTGGATCGCCACGGGCCGGCCGTGGACCTATGACACCGAACGGTACGAGCGCCTGTCCATCGCCCGCGAGGCCGAGCAGCAGGCCATGATCGACTATCAATCGACCGCCGGTTGCCGCATGGAATTCCTGCGCCGCCAGCTCGACGACCCGGGTTTGTCCACGGATTCGCCCGGCTGCGGCCGCTGCGACAACTGCACCGGCCACCGCCCCGACCGCACTGTCGCCGCCGACGCGGTGGCCGCGACCAAGGCCCGGCTCGATCGTCCCGGCCTCGATCTCGCGCCGCGCAAGCAGTGGCCCACCGGTATGGCCAAGCTGGGAATCCCTTTGTCCGGCAAGATATCCGGCGGAGCCGAGACCGGTCGTGTTCTCGGCAGGCTGACCGACCTCGGCTGGGGGCAGCGACTGCGCGCGCTGCTCGACGGCCCCGACGACCCGGTTCCCGACGCGGTCTTCGACGCCTGCGTCGCCGTTCTGCGCGAGTGGGATTGGGCCGCCCGCCCGACCTCGGTGCTCGCCCTGGAATCGCCACGCCACCCCGTGCTCACCGCCACCCTCGCCGCCCGCCTCGCCGAAGTCGGCCGCCTGCACGACCTCGGCACGCTGCGCACCCGCCCGGACCGACCGCCCGTCTCGGCGGCGAACTCCGCGCATCGCGTCGCCGGACTCTTCGATTCCTGGGAGATCCGCGACCTGACCCGAGTACCGGGCCCGATCTTGCTGGTGGACGCCATCACCGACACCGGCTGGACCTTCACCGTCGCCGCCCACGCCCTCCGAGCAGCCGGCGCCGCCGCCATCCTCCCCTTCGCCTTGGCCACACCGACATAACGACGACACCCAGCGAACGCGTGCGGGTCTTCTGCCCAACGAAGAAGCCGCACGCCGTCGAACACGCTCCACCGGCATCCATCCGGCACGCCTGCAACGCCGGTTCGTAGGCTTCGCCCCGCTGAACGTCCTGGACCGTAGCTGCTAGTCGTTGCCGGGCGGATCGGTCAGAAAATCTGTGATGCGGTGCCAGATCTCTTCGTGCGGTGCACCGTGTTCGGTCAAATCACCCAGGTCACGGACCTTGTCGATGACGATTCGTATGCGAGTGACCGCGACCGGGTCCCGCCGCCAATGTTCCTGGCCGACTCGCAGCGTCGCGACCAGCAGGTCACCAGGAAAAAGGTCGCCTCCGGCCAGTGGATTCCATTGCAACTGGTGTAACACACGCGGCAGTAGGACATCGACGCCTTCGTTCTGCTGCAGAAGACGACGAACATCTTCGTCGGTCAGACGCCCGATCGGCTTGCGCCGCAGCTCATGCACAGTACGCATCAGACCGCTCGCATCCGCAGGCATCGTGGGCCACACGTCGTCCTCGAGCTGCTCCAACGACAGATCCTCATCAGCGTCCGCGCATACCGTCCATCTCCCGGTTTCGTACCGGAAAAAGAGAGTAGCGACGTTGTCCGGTGCATGAACGATTCGCGCGAAGGCGACATCTCCGAAGAGGCGGAGGCCCGAAACCTCGAAAGTAGGCTCACCGATCGGCTCACCAGACGGCTCGTCATAGTCGGGATCGGGCACATTGTCCAAGAACTGCTCGGCTTCCTCGGCGCACATCAACGCGGCCATCTCACGAGGGATCCCGCGCTCCACCGCCACCCAGAACTCGTTGATCAGCCCCAGGATCAGCGACTCGTCGTCACCCGGAGATCTCATCCCGGCATTCTGCCCGCACCGCCGTCCCCGTGCCCCGTCCGCCGAAGTCACAGACTCAACGTCGCCCGCAAGCGCGCGTCCAGGGATTCCGTTTCCTCCAAGGAGAGCACGCCGAGGTGTTCGGTGAGCCAGGGCCGGTAGGCGCGGTGCAGTTTCAGGGTGTCGGCCCAGCCGTGCTCGGTGTGGGTGGCCAGCACGTGGCCCGGGTCGGCGTCGCGCAGTGGAACGACTTGCAACCAGCGATAGCGCGAAGTGATCACCGCCGAATCGGACACCAGCACCACTGTCATGCGCCGCGGGAAGGGGGTGCCGTCGCTGAGAGTCGGGGCGTAGCGCCAGACCTCACCGCGTCTCATGCGGCGCCGTCGGCGTCGTCGTCGGCGGCGGCGGCCTGGGTGATCGCCACGTCGTCGTATGCGGCGGCCAGTTCGGCTTCCTCGTCGATGGTCAACGCGGTCAGGCTGTCGTGCACGAGCGTGGTGCGCAGCGCGGCGTTGATCACCGCCGACAGGCTGCGGTTCTGGCGATCGGCGGCCGCTCTGGCCCACTCGGCCACCTGTGGATCCAGCGTGACGGTCACGCGCGTCGCCTTGCTCATACCCGTATGCATACCAGAGCGGTGCAGCGCCGCGGACCGGTACGGGACATCCGTCACGGCGGCGCGCGATCGTGCGCGGATTTCCTTCGGCTCGGCCACTACAGTCGACCCGTGGCCAGCAAATCCACCGGGTCGGCGATCGAGCTAGAGGTCGGCGATCACACGCTCAAAGTCTCCAACCCCGACCGCGTCTACTTCCCGGAGTCCGGCGCGACCAAGCTCGACTTGGTGCGGTACTACCTGAGCGTCGGGGACGGCATCGTCAACGCGTTGCGCGGCAGGCCCTGCATGCTGCACCGGTTCCCCAAAGGACTCGCGGGCGACAAGGTGCATCAGAAGCGGCTTCCCGCGGGCGCGCCGGACTGGATTCCGACTGTGCGGGTGTACTTTCCGCGCTATGGACGGCACGCCGACGAGTTGTGCGTCGAGAAGCTCGCCGACGTCATCTGGGCGGTGCAGATGTCGACCGTCGAGTTCCATCCGTGGAATTCCCGCGCCGCCGATACCGAGCGTCCGGACGAGTGGCGCATCGACCTCGACCCGATGCCGGACTGCCCGTGGTCGCGGGTGCAGCGGGTCGCGACGGTGGTGCAAGAGATCCTCGACGAGATCGGCGCCGTCGGATGGCCGAAGACCTCCGGCGGCAACGGCCTGCACGTGTACGTCCGGATCGCGCCGCACTGGGGTTTCCAGGAGGTGCGCCGGGCGGCGCTGGCGTTCGCCCGCGAGGTCGAGCGCCGCGCACCCGATGACGTGACCACCACGTGGTGGCGGCGCGATCGCGACCCGAAGCTGCTGTTCGTCGACTACAACCAGAACGCGCGCGATCACACCATCGCCGCCGCCTACTCGGTGCGCGGCGTCCCCGCCGCGACGGTCTCCACCCCGGTACGCTGGGACGAGATTCCCGACATCGATCCGCGCGACTTCACCATGTCCTCCGTCCCCGCTCGCTTCGCCGAACTCGGCGATCTGCACGCGGGCATGGATGACGCGGTGTTCCACCTGGATCCTCTCCTGGAGTGGGCCGAGCGGGACAAGGTGGACGTGGAGCTCGACGACGAGCAGAGCGGGGCCTAGCGCCGCGCCCGGCGGTGCTACGGTCGCAACGTCCACCCGCTCGCGACCACGTCCTACTGCTCCGAAGGAGGTCCAACCATGAACCGGCCGGCAGTAACGATCGCGATCGCCCCCGCCGATCCTGCCCCCACCCTGGTGGAGAAGGCCGTGGTGGAGGCGGGCGCCGCCGTCTCCGATCTCGACGAGGCGCAAGGGCTGATCTGGGTCGGCGGCCCGGGCGAGTTCCCGGAGCGACTGCCCGCAGGCGTGGAATGGGTGCAGCTCCCGGCCGCCGGTATCGAGGAATGGTTCACCGCGGGCGTCATCGCCAGGCATCCCGGTGTGCGATTCACCTCAGCCGCAGGCGCTTTCGCGGCCAGTGTGGCCGAGCACGCGCTCATGCTGCTGCTCGCGGGCGTCCGCTACCTGCCCGAGCACTTGCGCGCGGCGGACTGGCGGCAGCAGGACTTCTTTCCGCACGTCGGCACGCTGCGCGGCAAGACCGTCACGATCGTCGGCGCGGGCGGCATCGGCCGTGCGCTGATCCCGATGCTGGTGCCGCTCGGCGCGCACATCATCGCGGTGAACCGCAGCGGACGGCCGGTCACCGGCGCAGGCATCCCGCCGTCGGTAGAGACGATCTCCGCCGAGCACCTCGGCCGGGTCTGGCCGCACACCGATCACGTGGTGGTCGCCGCGCCCGCCACGCCCGCCACCAGGCATCTCATCGGCGCGGACGTACTCGCGCGGCTCAAGCCGTCCTCCTGGATCGTCAACGTCGCGCGCGGCAGCCTCGTCGACACCGACGCACTGGTCGACGCGCTGCGCTCCGGCGCGATCGGCGGCGCCGGACTCGACGTCACCGACCCCGAGCCGCTCCCGGCGGGCCATCCGCTCTGGTCGCTGCCGAATGCCATTATCACCCCGCATGATTCGAATCCGCCCCAACTCCGCTTGGCGGCCTTCGCCGACCACGTCCAGGCGAACGTCGAGCGCTTCGTCGAACGCCGCCCGCTGCTCGCACCGATCGATCCCGCGCTCGGGTACTGACGAAGGCACTTCGCGCGCAACAACATTCGAGTGTGTCAGCCGAACAACGCTCGACCGAGGATTTCCTCGACGACTCCGCTCTTGGCGTTGGCGTAGTGCTGCACGAACTTCCATTCGCGCTGCGTCAGTTCCCGTTTGGTCCGTTCGTAATACGCACGATCGTCCTCGTGCGTGCGCAACCAGTCGCGGAAGGCCAGGATCCGCTCGATCTCGGGCCCTCCCGATTCCGGCGAGAGCACATGCAGATTCACGTTCCACCGCGCACCGCTGTCCACCCGACGAACGAAACAGCGATGCTGGTACCAGTCCGGTTGCCGGATACGCAGCTCATACCCGGCAGCCTCGAGGGCTGATAGATAGGCGACTTCGGCGGCGGCATCCGGAACAAGTAGCAGGACGTCGATGACCGCCTTGGCCGCGAGAGGGGGAACCGGCCACGCCGGGTTGTATTCCTCGAGCATCACCCCGGCCGCGTAGGGCCGCAAGTCGCCGACCGTCGCCGCCGCTATGTCGTCGTCATCCAACGTCGCCATACGTCACGGTAACCGGCACGCACATCAGCCTTCTAGAAATGTGCCATTGACAACTGGCACATTCATCACTGATTCTTAGCGCATGACAAGGTCGACGAGGACCTCGGTCCCCGGTGTTCCCACCGCGCCCTCGGCACGCGCCACTGTGGCCGCGGCAGCTACCAGGCTCACCCTGCGTCCGCTGAACTGCGCGGTTCCGATGAATCCGCCGGGTGTCTGGTTCGCGCGTAAGCTCATCGCCACCCTGATGGCCGTCGGCGGTCCGGTTCCGGCAGGCACTTCCGTCACTCAGGTCCGGTCGGGCGCGGTGCGCGGTGAATGGGTTCGGGCGGCGGGGGTGCCGTTCGGAACGCGGGCCGTCTACTACATCCACGGCAGCGGCTACGTGATCTGCTCGGCTCGCACCCATCGCGGGCTCGCGGCCCGGCTGTCGGCCGAGACGGGACTCCCGGTCTTCCTCTCCGACTATCGTCTGGCGCCCGAACACCGGTTCCCGGCCGCGGCCGACGACGTCGAAGCGGGCTACCGCTGGCTGCTCGGCCGTGGCATCGCCCCGGAAGACCTGGTGATCGCATGCGACTCCGCGGGTGGGCATCTCGCACTCGACCTGCTGGTCGAGAACGGACGGCACCGACGGCCGCAGCCCGCGGCCGTGGCGATGTTCTCCCCGCTGCTCGACCTCACCCTGAGCCTGGCGGCCGAGCGGGAACGCGTCCGGACCGATCCGCTGATCTCGGCCGCCGCCGCGAGCAAGCTGCCCGCGGCCTACACCAGCGGCCACGCCGCCGACGCGGCGCGCCTGCGGCTGGCCATCCCGCACGGTCTCGCGCTGCCGCCGATCCTGGTGCAGGTCGGCGGCACGGAGATGCTCGGCGCCGACGCAGAGGCGCTGTGCGAAATGGTCCGGCGCGCGGGCGGCAGCTGCGAACTCGAGATCTGGCCGGGACAACTGCATGTCTTCCAGGCCCTTCCCATGGTGGTGCCCGAAGCCGACCAGGCTCTCGCCCGCGCCGCCGACTTCCTGCGCGCGGCGCTGGTCGCTACCTCCGGCACGGAAAAGGTGAGCTGAGATGTTCGGATTGGACAAGTTGGTGGCCCTGGGCCGCACCCGGCGCACGCACGGCGCGCGAGCCGTGGTCACCGGCGCGGGCAGCGGCATCGGCCGGGCGTTCGCGCTGGAGATCGCGGCCCGCGGCGGACGGGTGATCTGCGCCGACATCGATGAGACGCGCGCCGACGAGACGGTCGCCCTGATCGAACGCGATCACCCTGGCGCCGCGCACGCCTTCCGCTGCGACGTGGCGCAACGGGAAGACGTAGAGCTGCTGGCCCGCTTCGCCGAAACGATTTTCGACCGCCCGGTCAGCCTGGTGATCAACAACGCCGGCGTCGGCATCGGCGGAAAAGCCGTGGGAAACATTGGTTTCGACGACTGGCAGTGGGCCCTGGGCATCAACCTCTGGGGCGTCGTGCACGGCTGTGAAGTGTTCGCTCCGCGTCTGCGCACGGCCGGGCGCGGCGGCATCATCAACGTCGCCTCGGCCGCCGGATTCGCCGCCGCGCCCTCGATGGCCGCCTACAACGTGTCCAAGGCGGGCGTGCTGTCGTTATCGGAGACCATGGCTGCCGAACTGAGCGGCTCCGGAGTCGCGGTCACCGTCCTGTGCCCGACGTTCGTCCGCACGAACGTCGCGCGCGACGGCCGGATCACCAAGGAATCGGCGCAGCTGGCCGACTTTCTCATGCGCTGGACGGGATTCTCCCCCGAGCGCGTCGCGCGCACCGCCCTCGACGCGCACGACCGCGGGCAGCTCTACGTACTCCCCCAACTGGACGCGCACGTCGTCTGGCTGCTCAAGCGGTACTTCCCCGCGCAATACACCTTTGCCCTCGGGCTCCTGGAGCGGCTGCTGCCACAAGAGGACTCGACCACCATCGACCGCACGTCGGTCACCGACAAGACAGGAGTCTGATATGGCCGCCATCGCGATGGACTTCGACGACATGCTCCGCAAGATCAAGGACCGCCAGTGGGCACTGGCCGACATCGATTGGGACGCTCCGGGCGCCGAGACGATCACGCCGGAACTGCACGCCAAGCTCAAGCCGTTCATGGCCGATCTGATGTGGATCGAGAACGTCGGCGCGCGCGGCTTCGCGGCGATGGCCAAGAAGGCGCCGAACGAGACGCTGCGCGAGATCTACCGCTATTTCCACGCCGAGGAGCAGAAGCACGCCAACGCCGAGCTGGCGCTGATGCGCCGGTGGGGCATGCTCGACGGCGACGAGATCCCGCAGCCGAACGTCAACGTCAAGCTGGTGATCGATTTCCTGGACAAGTACTCCGACGACATGTCGCTGTCGTTCCTCGGCACCGTCATCCCGATGCTCGAGGTCGCGCTCGACGGCGCGCTGATCAAGTTCATCATGGACGAGATCGAGGACCCGGTCTGCCAGGAGGCGTTCAAGAAGATCAACTCCGACGAATCCCGCCATCTGGCGGTCGATTTCGCCGTGATGGACCTGCTGGGGCACGCGGAGATGCGCAAGCTGCTCATCGACCTGGTCGGCGGCTGGGCCAAGCCCTCGCTGATCATCGGCGTGCTGAGCTACGTGCCGCTGCTGAACAAGATGCGCGACAACATCGTCGCGATGGGCGTGGACGAGGAGAAGCTCTACGGCGCGCTCAAGCGGTACGCGAACGTGGGCGAGCGTAGTGAATTCGCCCGCAGGCTGCCGATGTACCAGATCGTGAAGACGCACGGCAGCTGGGTGATCGACCGTGGCCACCCCTACCACCTCGTGGCCGACGCGCTGGTGAAGATCACCGGGTTGGTGCCGAAGACGCTGCTGCGCAGCAACCCGACCTGGTCGAAGGAACTGACCTACGAGCCCGCGGCATGACAGGGAATCCGATGAGTACGCACACCCTCGACGTCGCCGTCATCGGCGGCGGATTCGCCGGAATCGGCACGGCCATCCGGCTGAAGCAACGCGGAATCCGTGATTTCGCGATTCTCGAGCGCGGCACCGCGATCGGCGGAACCTGGCGCGACAACACCTATCCCGGTGCGGCGTGCGATATTCCGTCGCGGCTGTACTCCTACAGTTTCGCGCCGAACCCGAACTGGTCGCGCACCTACTCCGGGAGCAACGAGATCCTCGGCTACATCGAGGCGATGGCCGCGGAGTTCCGGCTCGGTCCGCACATCCGGTTCGGCCACAACGTTTCCGGCATGGTGTTCGACGAGCAGGCCGGAGTGTGGGAGATATCGATCGACGGCCACGCGGACCCGATCCTCGCCCGCACCGTCGTGCTGGCGTCCGGCCCGCTGGCCAATGCCAGTCTTCCGGACATCCGCGGCATCGAGACCTACCGAGGGCACAAGATCCACAGCGCCCGTTGGGATCACGACTACGACTTCACCGGCAAACGGGTCGCGGTCGTCGGCACCGGCGCCAGCGCGGTCCAGATCATCCCGGAACTGGTCGACAAGGCCGCCTCGGTGAAGGTGTTCCAGCGCACTCCCGGCTGGGTGCTGCCGCGGATCAATCGGCAGACCAACGGCTTGACCAAGGAGCTCTACCGTCGGCTGCCCGCCGCCGAGCAACTGGCGCGACGCGCCTGGTTCTACGGCCACGAGTCGGTAGCGCTGGGCGTGGTCTGGAACACGCCGCTGACCAGGGTGGTCGAGCTGGTCGGCAAGGCGCAGCTGCGCAGGCAGGTCAAGGATCCATGGCTGCGCCGCCAGCTCACTCCGGACTTCCGGGCCGGCTGCAAACGCCTGCTGATGACCGACGACTACTACCCCGCCCTGCAGCGGGACAACTGCAAGTTGATCACCTGGCCGATCGCCCGGATCTCCGAGCACGGCATCCGCACCGCGGAAGGCATCGAGCACCAAGCGGATTGCATCGTCTTCGCGACGGGATTCGACGTCTCCAAAACCGGGACGCCCGTTCCGGTGGTCGGACGCGGTGGCCGGGTTCTCGCGGACGAGTGGTCGCGCGGGGCCTACGCCTACAAGAGCGTCGCGGTTTCCGGATATCCCAACCTGTATCTCACGTTCGGACCCAATTCCGGCCCGGGACACAACTCGGCGCTGGTCTACATGGAAGCCCAGATCGACTACCTCGTCGGCGCGATCGGCGTCATCCTGGACCGGGACCTGCGCATGCTGGACGTGCGGCGCGACCGGCAGGACCGCTACAACGCCGCCATCCAGCGCAGACTGTCGGCCACCACCTGGAACTCGGGATGCCACAGCTGGTATCTCACCGAGGACGGCTTCAACGCGACCATGTATCCGGGCTTCGCCACCCAGTACGTCCATCAATTGCGCAAGGTCGATCTGGACGACTACTTCGTGGTCGAATCGACCGCCGACCAGCGGCGACAACGAGTGGCACGGGTTTCCTGAGTGCCGGAGGCACCGGCGGCGCGGACGATAGACTCGGTCCGCAGGGAGTTCTACAGCGCGCCGCCGGTCCTTCGGCGCCGTGGGCAGCGAGGGAGGTGAGGTCGACGCCGGAGTACCGGATCGATGACCTCGCGCGCGCCGCGGGCACCACCACCCGCAACGTGCGCGCCTACCAGGAACGCGGGCTGCTGCCGCCGCCGGTCGGCAAGGACGGCCGGGCCAGCATCTACGACGACGCGCACCTCGAGCGGCTGCGCTTGATCGACGCGCTGCTCCAGCGCGGTTTCACCACCGCGCACATCGCCGACTTCATCACCAGCTGGGAGACCGGCAAGGACCTGACCGAGGTACTCGGCCTGCAACACGCCGTGACGGCGTCCTGGGCCAAGGACGAGACCTTCGAGGTGCCCCGCGAGCTGATCGGCACCATCCTCGGCGCCGACGCCGACGAGCTGGTCGACCGGCTGCGCGAGATGCGGCTGGTCCGGCTGGAGGGCGACACGGTGGTGTTCACCGAGACCCAGTTGCTCACCTCGTTCGCCGAACTGCACGAGTACGGTCTGGAACTGCGCACGCTCATCGAGATCTATGCCAAGGTGGCCGACCGGATCGATGACATCACGCACATCATGATCACCGCCGCCAAACAGCACATCATCGACGAGCACGGTCCCGGCTGGATGCCCGACACCAGCGGCGAAATCGCCGAGACCACAACGATGCTCAACAAGATGCGCGAGCTGGCGGTCGCCTCGGTGCACGCCACGCTCGCCCGCTCGCTGGACGTCACGCTGCGCCGCGAACTCGGCGACTATCTCGCCACCGCCGCCGAGCGAGAGAAACAGCGCAGCGAATCCGGGCGCGACGTACCCTCCTAGACAAGCGCAGAGTGCCGACCTTCGACGGATGGAGTCGCCGTGGCGTCCGACCGACCGAGAATTCCGCCGCTGCCGCTGGTACGGGCCGTCGAATCGGTGCGCGCCGCCCTGGCCTTCGCGTTCCGCAAGCTGGTGCCCGGGCACCTCGCGCTGATGGAGCTGATCGCCGCCGGATGGATCACGCAGGCCATCCACGCCGCCGCGGCGCTCGGCGTGGCCGACGCACTCGCGGCGGGGCCGCGGTCGGGCGCGGACCTCGCGGCGGCGGTCGGCGCGGACGAGGACGCGCTGCGGCGGTTGCTGCGCCTGCTGATCAGCCACGGCATCTTCACCCAGCGACGCGACGGACGGTACGCGCTGACGCCGATGGCGCGAGCCCTGTGCCGCGACTCGGACGTGTCGTTGCGCGACGCGGTGCTGTTCTTCGGTTCGCCCGGGCACCGCAACCACTGGTCGCACTTGGTCGACGCCGTGCGCACCGGCGAACCGGTCGGCGTGAAGCTCGACGGGATGCCGTTCTTCGAATACGTCCAGCACGACCGGGAACTCGGCGTACTGTTCGACCGCGCGATGACCAGCATCGGCACCCTGTCGATGGAGCCGCTGTTCGCCGCCTACGATTTCGGCCGCTACGCGACCCTGGTCGACGTCGGCGGCGGCGAAGGGACGATGCTCACCGAGATCCTGCGCCGCGCACCACGATCGCGTGGCATTCTGTTCGACGTGCCCGAAGTGGTGGCCGCGGCCCCCGCTCGGCTCGCCGCGCTCGGTCTCGCCGATCGCTGCGCGGTGGAGAGCGGATCCTTCTTCGACAGCGTCCCCAGGGGCGGGGACGCCTACATCCTCAAGCACATCCTGCACGACTGGGCCGAACCGGACGCCGGTCGCATCCTCCGCACCGTGCGCGCGGCCATGGAACCCGACGCCCGGTTGCTGATCGTCGAACTGGTCGTCCCTGAACACGCCGCACCGCACCCGAGCAAGTACATCGACTTGGAGATGCTGGTCAACGCGGGCGGACGGGAACGCACCGAGGCCGAGTACCGCGACTTCCTCGCCAGGAACGGATTCACGCTGACCCAGCGCGTACCGACGGCTTCCCCGGACAACGTGCTCGAGGCCAGGCCGAGCTGAACCCGCTCGCCGGACGCGTTGCCGCTCGGCGGCGCTACGACGTGGCCGGGACGACGAACGCCAGCGTGGCGATCCCCACGGCGCCGTCGGCCACACAGGTGGCCCGCATCGGCTTGCCGACCGGCGTCTGCCGCGACTCGAAGCCGCTGTAGTAGCCGAACACCGGCCCGGACCGCTCCGACGGCAGGAAGAAACCGAGGCATTCGGCTTCCAGCACCGACGCTCCCTCACCGCTGTGGCACAAGGCGGCCGCGTCCGTGACGCCACGGTCGACATAGCAGCCCGCGGGCTCCGCTGCGGCGGACCCGGCTCCGACCCAGGCGAGGCCACCCGCGAGGAACAACAGAACGGTTCCCGCGCCCACTCGCCGCATCATGGTGTGCACCACAATACCTCCTCGGCAGATCTCAGCCCTACCCGGTCGCTGCCGTGCTCTTCCACTATTTCAGCAGAATCGAAGGGGACGGTCGAGCACGACACCGCCGCGCAAATACTGTTTCTCCAGGGCGGATACCGAACCCATCCGGCGAGGCCGTGGCGTCTCCCCGCGGGAGTTCCCCCGTCCGGCGTCGAGACCGCTAGGCTACGAACAGCATTGGCTGGTTCGGTGAGGATGTGATTCGGCCGTGGAATGGACCTTCACTCCGGACGAGTTCGCCCATATCTGGCGCGAGACCGACCTGGATCGCCACCCCTACCCGCTGCGCATCCTGGAGACGCCCAGAACCGAGGACGACGCCGAGAAGTTGCGCATCGCCCTCGCCGAACGGCTGCCGCTGGGCTCCGACCCCGACCTTTCGGCATGTCTGCGCATTCTGGCCAGGCCGCATACCAGGATCGTTGCCATCGGTGGTACACACCAGCCGGGCGGCGAACTGCGGTTGCTGGCCGCCGCCATCTACGATCGTGCCGTGCTCGCGGTGCAGGAACCCGGCGCGATTCCGGATTTCGGTGGTCGCGTGCGCATTTCGATCGGGCACAGCGCCAAACTGGGCCGGCGGATCGCGGCGCTGCTGCCGAAGACCCCCGCGGGCCGCGAACCCGCTCGCGTCGCGTCCGGGGCCGCCGTGCGCGACCGAGAGACCGTGACCGCGCGGCAGCAAGCAGCGCCGCGGATTCGCAAGTTGCTGCTGGAGCCGCATACCGCCGAGGGCCACATCAGGATCGAGTCGCGGCTCGATCGACCGACCCAGCCCCCGCCGATCCATTACACCTGGATCGATGTGCGCGACGACGGAAGATATCTGATCAAAGCGGGCGACGAGGTGCGCATCGCGCCCGCCTCCGCTGATCAGATCGCGACCCAATTGCAAAAGCGCATACCGATATAGCCCACTTTGGTGACCACTGCCGCCGACTATTGCTGACCCGGCGCTGGGCTTCCGGTTAGTCTGGGGCAGACCGACCGATCTCAGGGGTGAGCGATGACGATCGATACCAGCCGAGCCGATATCGCCCGATTCAAGGAGGCCGCGCAGGCCGGGACCGTCCAGTTCGATCCGGCGGCGGCTCGGCAGTGCGCCGAAATGTACGAACGGCAGGCCGATCGGCTGATCCACCTACAGCAGAGTCTCGAATCCGCCGCGGATCTAGGCGGTTTCGGTGGATTCGTCTCCGCCCAGCAGTTGCAGGCGGGATTCAGCCACAAAGCGCGTGACGCGGCGGCGCTGCTCGACCACTACATCGAAGCGGCCTACCGCATGAAGGAAGCGTTCTTGATCAGCGGAGGACTGTTCGAAGAGGCCGACGCCGCGAGCGCCGCCGCCCTGCGCGCGGTCCGGACGAGGTTGCCCCGATGACCGGTTCCGATCCCACCTACATCAACTCGATGGAGCATTTCGAGTCGATGCGGCACGACGAGATCTACGCGAAGGCACAGCAGATCGATCCCGCGCAGGTGCTGCACGCGTCGACCATCTGGCTCGACGCGGCCGGCACGCTCACCACGTCGTTCCCACTCACCCACGGCGGCGTCGATCGCGTGATGGACGCGGCGGACTGGAAAGGCGCCGCCGCCGACGCCGCTCAGGCTTGCGCACGCAGCTTCGCGGCGTCGGCCGACGAGCTGGCGGCGGTGCTCGGTCAAGTGGGCGCCCGCCTCGGCGGGGTCGCCGCGGCCGCCGAGGCGGTGAAACTCGCGGTGGTGCCGCCCGGCGCTTCCGGACCGGTCGGCGCGATCGCGCAGTTGCTGGAGGCGGCGCACGTCATCGACGCGCAAATGGCGCAGGAGGCGCTGCGCCAAGAGGCCGTGCTCGCGATGAACATGGTCTACAAACCCGCCTATTCCACGGCGGGATCCGCGGTGCCCGCGCTGCCGGCACCACCCGCCGCCACGGCGCCGTCCGCGCCGCAGGCGGTCTCACCCGGCACGCCGCGACACTCGGCGCCCGAGCAGACATCGCCGAACAACCAATGGTCGCCTGGAACAACGCAACCCGCGCCTGCCGCACCGGAATCGCCCGCACCGTCGCATAATTCGACACCGCCCGGGCCGAAGCCGGATCCGCAACAGACGCCTTCGGCGCCGCCCACCCAGCAGGCTCCGCCGCCACAGCAAGCGCCGTCCACGC